>DATKQQ010000383.1:0-112392 GCA_035532615.1 Hanamia sp. | reverse complement strand
ATGGAAAAAATAATTTACCAATAACAAAAAAAGTGGGGAATTACCGGTAAAAATATCTTTTCAAGGGTGGGGTTACCATGCTTCGGAATGAGGGGGTACCATAAATCGGAATGGGGGGTTACCATGGTTCGGAATATACAGGTATGTGCCAGATATAAGGTACCAAAGTTTATCAAAAATATTATCCTGGTAATATCCTTTCCAAATCATTCGATTTAAATAAATCATTTTCGACTCTCACTAAAAATATTTGAGATACCCCTTATTCCGGTTCTTAAATTTCTGAATAAACGATAATAATATTCTTTATTAAACAATTGCGAATCATGCATCGCTTTATAGGTTAGAAAAAACCCTATAGGTGAAAGAACAATTACGGGTAGCCACATACCTACTATAGGTATCAAAACATGATCTTTAGTAAATTTTTCTCCAAAAATATTCAGCAGGTAAAAAAGCATAAAGAATATTAAAGCCATTACCAAAGGCAGGCCCAGACCTCCCTTTCTAATAATAGACCCTAAAGGAGCCCCTATGAAAAATAAGACGAGGCAGGCAACGGAAAGGGATAATTTTTTGTGCCATTCTATCAGATGCTGAGTGTAGTCATTCATTTGTAATTTGTATTCGCTGCTTGCCATTTGTAAAAGGCTGCTGGCATTACTTACATCATTTAATGCTTGTGAATATATAGTGGTTTTTATACTATCGGGGATTAAAGCATCGAAAGAAGTTATTTTTTTTGCCGGGATATTTTCTTTTGAGGTTACTATTTCTTTTTTAGAGGTAAGACTATCTTTAAATTTAGAATATTTTACATAAACAGCAAGCTCTTTACGGTTTGTTTTAAAAAGCGTGTCAGGCACTTTTTTTAATGAATCAAGATCAACATCTAATTGTCGCATAGTCTTCATCCTGATATTATTCATAAAAAGACTGTCAGATGTTGTTTTCAGATTCAACTGGCTCAAGTCAAATAATTTATTATATTCTTTAAATTTAAGGTCAGTAAATTCATTATTATTAGAGTTGTAATTTCCTTTTTCTTCATACCTGTTTCCATTCTCCAACCTAAATTCAAGGAATTTTTTATCACCACTCATTGCCATTTTCCCGCTTTCCGCTGTGATTGTATTATCCTGTATTGTATTTGTTTGTTGATAGATCAATATGCCTCCCAAGGTATCCTTATTTTTTTTATCTACTTTAATTGAATACCCTCTGAAACCATCATAAAAAATCCCCGGCCTCAAGTCAAATGCCGGACTTTTTTCATAAATGTCGTGATAGATTGTTGCAAATTTAAGATTGGCAACCGGAGCTATATTATTAGCAAATAAAAATGCAATACCTGACAGAAGAATAGATATAAAAAACATAGGACGCATAAAACGCAGCAAAGAAATCCCGGAGGCCTTAATAGCCACCAGTTCAAAATTTTCTCCCAATTTCCCAAAGGTCATTATAGAAGAAATTAAAATGGATATTGGCATCGCAAGAGTAACTAAAGTGGCGCTTGCGTAAATTAAAAATTTAGTCAATGTCAGCATATCTAATCCCTTGCCTACGAGGTCGTCAATATACTTCCACAATATCTGCATCATAAACACAAATAAGGTGATAAAAAAAGTGACGAGAAATGGCCCGGCAAAAGCCTTCAGTATAAGTTTGTCAAGTTTTTTAAACATTTAAAATTTGTCAGGTTCTTTTTATCTCTTTTGTTGTAAATTTATTATTATGAGCGAAGAAGCAAAAATACATCTTTCGGCATTCGAAATGGAACTGGTAAACAATACCCAATGGATTTTCACAAAACAAATAATCATTGATAAGATATATGATCTATTTGGCCAGTTGCATGATGATTATAAAAGAATTGTTGCTTTAGAAAAAGAATTTCTGCCCATAGAATTTCAAAAACCGGGCGGCAAGATTGCAAAAGGAGAAAGGTATAATGGGCTCCCTTATATCATACTGGATTATCCGGCTATTTTTAGCAAAGAAAATATTTTAGCTGTGAGAACCATGTTTTGGTGGGGAAATTTTTTTAGTATTTCACTTCATCTTTCAGGAGAATATTATAAATACCTGAATGATATTTCTGAATGCCTTGTTTTTTTAAAACAAAAGAGTTTTTTTGTTTGTGTAAACGAAAATGAATGGGAGCATGATTTTCATTCATCCAATTTTATTGATATAAATGAATTGGATGAAAAACAAAAAGAAAGTATGAAGAAAAAAAGATTTTTTAAGTTTTCTAAAAAAATAGAATTAGAGAAATGGGAAACGATACCATTTTTTTTGGAACAGGCATTTAAAGAAATTATTATATTTTTAAAGATCAACTTCCCAAACGGTGAAAAAGTTCTTTAACCTGGGTTTCCCAAAGCTGGCTCTGGTCTTTAATATCTTTTTTCTCTGCAAAATCGTGGATTACCAGAATTGTTTGATTGGTAACTTCAGATTTTTCGATTGTAAATTCAAAAAATTCATCTTTTGGTGAGTCCACCCAACGAAAGCGAATCATCTTATTTTCTTCTTTTTCTACTACTTCTGCATCTTCTCCTGACCCTGACCAGGAAAAACTGAATACGCCGCCTTCATCTTCTACTTTGTCGGCAAACCATTCCTGCAGCCCTGAAGAAGTAGAAAGGAATTCATATAATATAGCTGGAGAGCATCTCACGGGGTATTCAACAGTATATTTTATTTTTTTACTCATCATTTAAACTTAAAAACTAAATTCATTATCTGCAATAATAGAAAATAAATTAACTAACTCGCCAGATTTATCATTTTTTTTTAATTTATTTTTTTTTAGCCTCTAATGCAGTTATAAGCTGAAAATCCGTTTTCAGGTAATAAAAATGAATAATATTTTTTTAAAACATACTTTAATAAGAATAATTTTCGTTTCATATTTCGAAAAACATTTAGAATCTGAATTAAAATCTACAAACTACCCAAAATTATCTCTATATGAGTATGCGACAATTAAAGATTTCAAAATCTATTACTAACCGTGAAAGTGAGAGTTTAGAGAAGTATCTTCAGGAAATAGGAAGGGTGGAATTGATTACTCCCGAAGAAGAAGTGCAGTTAGCAAGACTTATAAAGCAAGGCGATCAAAAAGCGTTGGACAGACTTACAAAAGCAAATCTTCGCTTTGTAGTTTCGGTAGCAAAACAATATCAAAACCAGGGTCTTACTTTACCGGATCTTATTAATGAAGGAAATCTTGGCTTAATAAAGGCAGCTCAGCGTTTTGACGAAACCCGCGGATTCAAATTTATTTCTTATGGAGTATGGTGGATTCGCCAGAGTATAATGCAGGCGCTCGCCGAGCAATCGCGAATAGTGAGACTGCCGTTAAATAAAGTAGGATTAACCAACAGGATCAGCAGGGCTTATTCTCAATTGGAACAGGAATATGAACGGGCACCTTCTTTGGAAGAACTCGCCAACTTTCTTGAAGTGGATATTGAAGAAATTTCAGCAACTATGAGCGTAGCTGCAAGACACGTAAGTATGGATTCACCACTTAGCGATGGTGAAGAAAATACGTTAATTGATGTGCTGGTAAATGGAAATGCAGACAGCGCCGACAAAAAAATAATGTTCAAAGATTCCCTTCACCTGGAAATTGAACGTTCACTCTCAATGCTTACTCCGCGCCAGAAAGAAGTGATATGTTGTGTTTATGGAATAGGGGTAGATCAGCCAATAAGCCTTGAGGAACTCGGAGAAAGATATGGCCTCACAAGGGAAAGAGTAAGGCAAATAAAAGATAAAGCGCTGGAAAAATTAAAAAGCTATGCGGGAACCCATCTCTTGAAAGAATATATGGGCGTCTAAATTTTTTCTCATAATTGTAAGTTTAAGTGAATGTCTGATTTTTCAGATGTTCACTTTTTTTTTGAACCGGATAAGTCTCTTAGCTCCTGATTTTTTCCCTTATGCCTGATAACTTCAACCTGATATATTGTTGCAACAAAATGGGATAAATGTTATAAAACACATTACCTATTGTAATTAAAACGGCCCAACCATAAAAACTATGTAATACCGAATAGGTAGATGTTAACATGAAAAAGATAAACAACAGAAAATGAAATTTTTCAAACATATAAGTTTGATTGAGAAGTTTTTTTAAAGAAGTATTTTTTTAGAGATCAATTTATAACCGGGATATTTTTTTCTAATAATTTGATTTATGATATCTCCGTTCTGTGTGAATTTATTAATGAATAAAATCCCCTTTTTTTCGTAAGCAGATAAATTTTTTCCTAATTTAAAAAGATTAAAAAAAAGACTTTGGTAGAAAAACAGTTAGAAAACTAATTGCCAAAAAAATTAATATCCATTTTAAATTCAAATAGTAATAACAGAAAACAGAAATTGGCGAAAGAAAAATAACAGACCATAAAATATTAGGGATCATATTATAAGCAGCGATCCTTTTTTGTATTTGATGGGATTCTTTTTTATTCATTTACATCATTTTTTTATTTTTTAAATAAATAGTATTTATTTATGATTATTGAATCTGGCAAACCAATCGTGACCATCCCTTTTATTCATGAAATTCTGAAGTAATTCGCAATTACCTAAATTTGCTCCAGATGAATCAATATTTTAAGATAGGCAAATTAGCGGCTACTTTTGGTGTTGACGGACAATTGGTCCTTGAACATAATCTTGGGAAAAAAACCTCCCTCAAAGGACTGGAAATCATTTTTGTTGAAGAAAAAAAAGATAGCTTTTTACCTTACTTTATCGCATCAACCAAAACAAAAAGCGACAAGGAAATATATATATCACTCGAAGGTATCGATTCAAAGGAAGCTGCTCACGCTCTTATTAAAAAAGAAGTGTGGATGAGTGAAGATGATTTTAAAAAATTTGCCGCAAACGCGGCACCAATTTCTTTTTTAGGGTTTATGATAATAAATGATAAAAAGGAATTGGGCCAAGTGATAGAAGTAATAGAACAACCTCATCAGCTGTTGTGTACGATAGTAATTGATGGCTATGAAGTGCTCATTCCGATACATGAAAATTCATTGGAAAAGATTGATAAAAAAAACCGGATACTCTATGTAAATCTTCCTGATGGCTTATTGGAGATTTATAAAGATGTCTCCTAAGAGAAATTTGTAAATTTACATTTCATCATGTCTGTACCATCCAACATAATTGCACATTTTGATCTTGATTCATTTTTTGTTTCGGTAGAGATTTTAAAAGATCCTTCATTAAAAGGAAAACCTGTGATTGTTGGTGGTCAAAACGAAAGAGGTATTGTAACTACTTGTACTTATGAAGCGAGAAAATTTGGCGTTCATTCTGCCATGCCCATGAAAACCGCCATGCGTCTCTGCCCCCAGGCAATTGTAGTTTCGGGAACTTATTCTGAATATTCCAGGTATTCCAATTGGGTTACACAAATTATTGCTTCCAAAGCGCCTCTTTTTGAAAAAGCTTCTGTTGATGAATTTTATATTGACCTGCAGGGGATGGATACTTTTTTTGATCCTTTGAAATGGACTATAGACTTACGTGAATTAATAATGAATGAAACCAGACTTCCTATTTCTTTTGGGATTGCAAAAAATAAAATGGTGGCAAAAATGGCTACCAATGAGGCCAAGCCAAATGGATATCTCCAGGTTCCATTGGGAAAGGAGAAGGAATTCCTGGCACCCCTGGAAGTAAACAAAATTCCGGGAGTAGGGGAGCAGGCGGAGAAAATTTTAAGTTACCATGGGATAAAATTGATCCGTGATATTCACAACACTTCACCGGAAAATCTTGAAAAATTATTGGGCAAATGGGGTTATGAATTATGGAATAAAGCACAAGGCGATCATACATCAACTATAAAAGAGTATCGTGAACAAAAATCTATTTCCAAAGAAAATACATTTGAAGAAAATATTTCTGATGTAGAATTTTTGATGAGTGAAATAGTGCGGATGACAGAAAAAATTTGTTTCGAACTACGCAAAGAAGAAAAAGTTACTGGGTGTGTTACTATAAAATTAAGATATCCTGATTTTGAAACTACATCCCGCCAGGCAAGCATTCCCTATACTTCTGCTGATGATGAAATAATTCCAGTAGCCAAAACACTTTTTCATCAACTATATAAAAAAGGAAAACCTATTCGATTGTTGGGTGTGCGCCTCAGCAATTTTAGCAACGATGCGGTGCAAGCCAATTTATTTCATGATACCGAAAGAAAAAATGTTTTATACAAAACGCTTGATGAAGTGAAAAACAGGTTTGGCAAAAGCAGTGTGGTGAGGGCTTCTGGAAATTCCTCGCTGCCCTCCAAACGAGGAGATTAAAGAATTTATAGTGGTAGGCGCCGAATGTAAGACTGGGGGGAATTATACATGAGATAAAAATCTTGAATTTTTATTCGTTTGTTGTAGATCTTATTTTTCAACTTTCAATTGTCAATTCCCCTTTTATCATATCCGCCATTGTCTTCTTTTCTAAAACTCTCAAAGTAGCATCTCTCGCTATTAGCATCATTTTTCTCATTCCGCAGGTTTCTTCATTGCAGTCTTTACATTTTTCATAAAAATTTAAACTCACGCATGGCAATAACGCAATAGGGCCGTTTATGATCCGGATCACAGTAGCAAGATTTATATTTTTAGGTGAAACTTTCAGCATATAACCACCTCCTTTCCCTTTTTTACTTTCCAGCATTCCGGCATTTTTTAATTCTACCAAAATATTCTCAAGAAATTTTAAAGGAATTTTTTGATGTATAGAAATATCGGAAATTTTTACAGGATCCTTTCCATGATGAATGGCAAGGTATTCAAGCGCTTTGAAGGCATATTGTGTTTTTTTTGAAAGCATATTTTACAATTATGTTGTGTGTAGAAATTGAAAATACAAAGATTTTGCAAATTTATTAAATAAATCCCTACTAATTTGGTAGGATATACATATATTTGCATAATTATTTACAAAAAAAATTTTTAATCATGAGTTTACAATTAGGCGATACCGCCCCTGATTTTACAGCAGAAACTACTGAAGGTAAAATCAATTTTTATGAATTTTTAGGCAATAACTGGGGAGTAATATTTTCTCATCCGGCAGATTACACTCCCGTATGCACCACTGAATTAGGCAGAACTGCTGCTTTGCAAAAAGAATTTGACAAACGCGGCGTGAAAATAATTGCAGTGAGTGTAGATCCGCTTGATAAGCATATGGGTTGGAAGAATGATATCAATACTACTCAACATGTAAATGTAGAATTCCCAATTATCGCTGATCAAGACAGAACTGTGGCCAATCTTTATGGAATGATTCATCCTAAGGCTTTGGCAACTGCAACTGTACGTTCATTATTTATAATTGGGCCTGATAAAAAAATAAAGTTGATGCTTACTTATCCTGCATCTACCGGAAGGAATTTTACAGAGGTGTTGCGTGTTATTGATTCTCTTCAACTTACAGCTAAGCACAGCGTTTCTACTCCTGTTGACTGGACGTATGAAGAAGATGTAATTATTCCGGTTGCTCTTAGCCTGGAAGAGGCAAACAAGAAATTTCCTAAAGGAATTAAAGTGGTGAACTCTTACTTGCGTTATACCCCACAACCCGAATTGTCTTAAAATGTTTTTAGTTAGTAATCCTAAATTATCTTTCCGATAATTTAGGATTATTTTTATAAATACGGTATGGAAGAATTAAAACAATTACAGGAATTCCTGAAGAGTGTACCTGCCGAAGAAGGTTTACAGAAGGTAGCTGAAATGTATCCCGGCAAGGTGAAATTTTCAAGCTCATTAGGACAGGAAGACCAGGTATTAACCGACATGATTTCGCGTCATTCGATTGACATTTCCATTTTTACACTCGATACCGGAAGATTGTTTAATGAAACCTACGAGTTGATAGAAAAGACAGAAGCCCGTTACAAGAAGAAAATTGAAATTTATTTTCCTGAGGCAGATGCAGTGGAAAAAATGGTGAATGAGAAGGGAATTAATTTGTTTTACAATTCAGTAGAAGAAAGAAAACTCTGTTGCCATATTCGCAAAGTAGTACCTCTGAATCGTGCACTCACCGGGACTTCAGTTTGGGTAACCGGATTAAGATCTTCTCAAACAGCCAACAGGCACGAACTGCCGATAATAGAATGGATGCCGGAGAAAAATCTATTTAAATACAATCCTTTACTAAACTGGAGTTACGATGATGTGATGGATTATATTCATACTAATTCCGTCCCTTACAATCCTTTACATGATAAAGGATTTGTGAGCATTGGTTGCCTTCCCTGTACCCGAGCCATAGAACCCGGTGAAGATCCAAGAGCCGGACGTTGGTGGTGGGAAACTTCTCAAAAAGAATGTGGGTTGCATGTAAGCAAATGATCGCTTCTTTAATTTAAATATATTACAGCAGATAAACAAATCCGGAATATTTCTATTCTTAACCAACTTCTACATTATATTTTTCTCTTGTTCTTTTTCAATTGTTGCAAAAGCGCTTTCATATCTTTTGGTAAGGGGCTTTCAATCGAAAAATTTTATGTTGGGGAAATTTAATTTCCAAGAATGCAGTGCCAGCTTGATTATAATAGAATTTATATATTTCACAATAAATCATTTATTTTACTATATTTCCCCCGCTCTTTTGATAATTCATAATCGGCTTGTAATCCTACCCAAAATTCTGCACTTATTCCAAGTTCTTCTTCAAGTTTCAAAGCCAATGAGGCATTTAATCTTCTTTTCCCTTTTAATACATCGCTGAAATGGGAAGGGTAAATCCCTATTTTCATAGCAAATGCCGATTGTGTTATGTTACGAGCTTCCAATTCTTCCCGTAATACTTCCCCGGGTATTAAAGCAATATTAACCCTAATCTGCTTTCCGTTGCTACCCAAAATTTTATCCATAAAATTTTATTTATAATGGTTTGATAAATCTTCGATTACTATAACCTCTTCAATTAAAATATCCCTCCCCTATTAAGAGAAAATTCCAATCTGTATTTTTCGTTTACCCGGATAGAATACAGCCCTAATTTGTCTCCGCTTAATCGTTCAAAATGAAGACTCTTAAACATTCTAAGCTCTCTTGAATTTCTAACATTTCCCAAGATGACCAATTTTTTGCGATACATCGTTACAACTTCCGAACTGTATCGCATTTTTCCTTTTGGCTTTGATTCTGCAAGCTCTTCTAAATATTTATTATTAAAATGAACCTTCATTCTTTAAATGTTTTACAAAAAGCATTTAATTGTTTCTATTATACCAATTTTGGTAACTTTAGAAAAAATTTATTCGGATTGCCAGTTAAGTTTATTAATGAAGATATTTTAAATAAAATTTCCTAAGTGTTTTGTTTTCCCTTGTTCTTTTTCAATTGTTGCAAAAGCGCTTTCATATCTTTTGACAATGGCGCTTCAAAAGAAAAGTCTTTCTGATGAATATCTTTGAAATGTAAACTGTGAGAATGTAGTGCCAGCCTGTTTATTATTGGTCTTTCTTCCAAATCACTTTGGCTTAATTTGTATTTCTTTTTAAAAGAGGAAAGAAGAACCGGTTTGCCATCTCCATAAACCACATCGCAAATAATCGGATGACCTAGCGATTTTGTATGGACTCTAATCTGGTGAGTTCTTCCGCTTTGAATTTCAAACTCTATTAAAGAATAAATTCCATAACCTTCCAGCACTTCGTAATTAGTCAGAGAAGGTTTTCCTTTTTTTGTAATGATCATTACACCTTTTTTCGTGGGATGTTCTCCAAGAGGTTCGTTAATTGAACCTTTTTTTTCAGGCATATTTCCACGTACAATTCCGAGATATTTTTTTTTGATATTTCTTTGTTCAAATAATTGAGAAAGATATTTGTGAGTGGCTTCATTTTTCGCAAAAAGGATTAATCCGCTGGTATCGCGATCCAGGCGATGAACGATAAATATTTTCCCGTACTTCTGATTTAATATTTTGTATAATGATAACTGTGTGTCATCATGCCTGTCCGGTATAGTAAGCATTCCCGGATCTTTATTTATTACAACGAAATCATCGTTTTCAAAAATGATAGAAAACCCTTTCACAGTTAAATATTTTTAATCCTGAAAATTATTGTTATTGGGATCTGTGATTTTTTTATTATTCCCTGCGCCACTAATGTTTTTCTGTTTATTCATGTATTTTAAAAGTCGTATTTCTTTTTCATTGAGGTATCTCCATCTGCCACGTTCTACATTTTTTTTGGTAAGATTCGCATACATCACTCTGTCAAGTCCTTTTACATCATATCCTAAATGTTCAAAAATTCTGCGAACAATTCTATTTCTCCCACTGTGTAATTCTATCCCGATCACAGATTTATCTTTTGAATCAGCATATGCTAAAGCATCCGCAAAAATTTCTCCATCTTCTAATTTCATTCCATTCAGTATTTTTTCAAAATCAGCTTTTGTCAGAGGCTTATCTAATTTCACTTCATACACTTTCTTAATATTAAAACTAGGATGAGTAAGCGTTTGAGTGAGATCACCATCATTAGTAAGAAGTAAAACACCTGAAGTATTTCTATCTAATCTTCCCACAGGATAAATCCGTTGATCAGTAGCATTTTTGATAAGCTGCAAAACTGTTTTTCTATTCTGAGGATCATCAGTAGTAGTAATATAGTCTTTCGGTTTGTTCAATAAAATATAGACGAGATTTTTAGTAACGTATAATTTTTTGCCATTATAAAACACATCATCTTTTTCATTTACTTTAAATGCAGGTTGTGTAATTATTTTTTTATTTACAGAAACTTTTCCTTCAATAATTAATGTCACTGCATCTCTCCTAGAAGTAACCCCACAATGTGCCAAAAATTTATTCAAAGGCATTTCCGGGTAGCCAGAACTTTTTTTAACGATCTCACCAGCAGAAGCACTTTTAACCGGGATTTCTGTTTTATTCTGAGGGTACTTCTGTCTTTTGTCTGGTTGCTTTTCGGGTATCCGGTTGTTTTCAAAACCCCGCGTGCGGGCAGCCCGTTTTTCTTCAAAGTGCTTTTCTATATCAGCGGCTTTTTGTTTTTTAGCTCTTTTTTTATCCTGCTTATACTTTTCTTTTATAGCAGCGTTGTTTTTCGGATTTATAAATTTCTGGAAAGGCGATTGGCTCATGAGAATTGATTTACTGTTTTGCAACAGGAATGATTGGCGAAGGTAAATTAAAAGAAGAAATATTTTTTCGGCTATTGGTTTTAGGAAGAAAGAAATATCAGCGATTTCGATGTTGAGAATACAACCAATGTACCGTATTGTAATTTTTTGATGCGTTTTTTTGCCTGAATAAGGGTCATATTTTTAATAAATGCAGATTCAGACATGTTAATTTTATTAAATACTTTCATTATTTTACATTTTTATTACGTAAATTTGTGAGTGTTGTTGCAGCTTTATAAAAATAATCGCGTATTTATGCATTTTATTAAAATGATGAGAGTCTTTAGAATAATTAGTTCTTTTTATTAATCATGATTTCCTGCGACCAGGGAAATGCTTTATAGAAATAGGGTATTTTCAATGATGTTTAAGTAGATGAAAGAAAGTTATTCAAACCAGATTTAATTTTGGTTTATTCATTTTTTAAAAGGTTTATTCATTTTTTAAAAAAGGAGATTATGGTTACTGCTTTTTTCAATGCCGCTATTTACACGGGTAAGGAAAAGATTTTGAGCAAAGCACTCGTTGTTGAAAATGATAAAGTAAGAGAAATTACAGAGATCAGATTGATTCCTGAAAATGCAATAAGGTTGAATTGTAAAAATGGCATTATTGCACCGGGATTAATTGACCTGCAAATATATGGTGCCGGTGGTTATTTGTTTTCAAATAAACCTTCTGGTCCCGCTTTAAAATCCATGGCTGATAGCCTGATAAGTAAGGGTACTACAGGCTTTTACCCAACTTTAGCTACCAATTCATTGGCCGTTTTTCATGAAGCCATAAAGGTGGTTAAAGAAAATCCTCATCCCGCTGTTTTAGGTCTTCATTTTGAAGGCCCCTATATTAATCCAGTAAAAAGGGGCGCTCATCTCATACAATATATCAAACATCCGGAAAAAAAAGAGGTGGAAGAATTATTAAAAGCCGCAGACGGCGTTTTGAAAATAATTACGCTGGCTCCTGAAATGTGCGATCCGGAAATTATAAAGTTATTAATAGATAACGGTGTGGTAGTTTCTGCCGGCCATAGCAATGCTACTTTTGCGGAAGCTTTAAAAGGTTATGAAAATGGAATTACTACTACTACTCACTTATTCAATGCGATGTCGCCTATACACCATAGAGATACTGGTTTGCCGGGTGCTGCCTATCTTTCAAAAGATGTGTATGCAAGTATCATCGCCGATGGAATTCATGTTGACTTTAACACGTTAATGATCAGTAAGAAAATAATGAAAGAGAGATTATTTCTTATTACGGATGCTGTGGAAGAAAACAAAGAAGGCGCTTATATTCATGTAAAAAAAGAAGATCGTTTTACTTTACCTGATGGAACTTTATCAGGATCAAGGCTTACTCTCTTAAAGGCTGTTAAAAACTGTGTTCAACATGCGGGTATTCCTTTGGATGAAGCACTGCGCATGGCTTCTACTTATCCGGCACAAGTAATGAATTTATCTGATCGGGGAAGAATCGAAAAAGGTTGCAAAGCAAATCTTACTATTTTTTCTGAAGATTATCAACCAATATGTACAGTACTGAATGGGGAAGTAATTAAAGATTAACGCTTAGGACCCTTCTAAACAAATTATTCCGGAAAGCCTAAAACCCTGTAAACTTTTATGGTAAAAAAGATAGATAGAAACCAGTTTCTTTTAAAAGTTAACGTGATAAAATTTTCTCTCCTGCTTATAAGCGTGGGATTTATTTTTTCTTTCACGTTAAAGCCTTTCATCTATCATAAGAATTTGGAGAAACCAGAAGAGTGGGTGCGAATTAATCAATTAGGATATACACCTGGTGGAATCAAAGTGGCTGTGTGGGTGGCTAAAGAAAATGTGGTTCCGAATGAATTTCAATTAATAGACTCAAGTAATGGTAAAGTTGTTTTTTCTGCCGCCACCGGAAAACCGTTTGGTATTTATGGCCCTTTTTTACAATCTTTAAGATTAAATTTTACAGAGTACAAAACACCCGGAACTTATTATTTAAAATGCGGAGCGGCAGTATCTCCCGTTTTCAGGATTGCTGAAGATGTCTATGCCGGGAGTGCCGATTTTGGTTTAAGATATATGCGGCAACAACGCAGCGGCTTTAATCCTTTTTTGAAAGATTCCTGTCATACCCATGATGGTTATACGATGTATGGGCCAATGCCTGACACCACTCTCATTAATGTGTGGGGTGGTTGGCACGATGCTACTGATTACCTGCAATATGTTACCACATCAGCCACTGCTACTTATCAATTATTAGCAGCATACCGCGATTTCCCCAATGTATTTACAGACAAGCATTTGGCCAACGGATTAGATGGTAGCAATGGCAAAGCGGATGTTTTGGATGAGGCTACCTGGGGATTGGATTGGCTTTTGAAAATGCATCCCCGCAAAGACTGGTTGTTTAATCAAATTGCAGATGACCGCGACCACGCAGGTTTTCGCTTGCCTGATAAAGATTCAGTCAATTATGGATTAGGTCCAGGTTTGGGGCGCCCGGTTTATTTTGCTACCGGTAAGCCACAAGGTTTGGGAAAATATAAAAATCATTCTACCGGAGTGGCTTCAACTGCAGGAAAGTTTGCAAGCGCTTTCGCACTCGGAGCAGAACTCTATGAAAAAACAGATCCTGAATTAGCCAGGCTTTTTTTACAAAAATCTTTATCAGCATATCAATTAGGTTTAGAAAAACCTGGAGTTTGCCAGACTGCACCTAACCGCGAACCTTATTATTATGAAGAAGATAATTGGGTAGATGATATGGAATTAGGAGCTGCAGCTTTGTACCAACTTACCGATAAAAAAAAATATTTTAAACAGGCATTAAATTTTAGCTCTGATGAAAAAGTAACTCCATGGTTGGGAAAGGATACAGCCAACCATTATCAATGGTACCCTTTTGTAAATTTTGGGCATTATGAACTGGCAAAAGAAGCAGATCCAAAAACAAAAGCTGAATTAATTTCTTATTATAAAGAAGGCATAGAAAAGGTATGGAACAAAGCAAAGCAAAATGCATTCTTTCGTGGCATTCCTTTTATCTGGTGTTCTGATAATTATACTGCTTGTTTTGCTATTCAATGTTATTTGTACAGGCAACTGAGCGACGATCAGCAGTTTGCCGAAATGGAGCAATCTTGTTTTGACTGGCTTTTTGGATGTAATCCCTGGGGAAAGAGTTTTGTGTATGGCTTGCCTGCGAATGGAGATACACCTAAAAATCCTCATTCATCTTTTGCTTATTTATATCATTATCCGCTTGATGGAGGTATGGTAGATGGGCCCGTGCGCGGAAGTATCTTTCATAGTTTGTATGGATTAAAATTATTTCATGCTGATACTTATGCGCCGTTTCAAAGTGCGCTGGCAGTTTATCATGATGATGCCGGAGATTACAGCACCAACGAGCCTACGATGGATGGCACGGCTTCATTGATTTATTTACTAGCTGCAAAAGAAAATGAATCTGGAAAAGTTTTCAGAAACCCGAATGAAATTGTTTCACATGGAGGGATTATACGCGGTGATACTACTTTAAAAAAAATAGCTTTGGTTTCTACCGGTGATGGATTTGCTGATGGAGGAAATTTATTTGCAAAGGTTTTGAAAGAACAACATATTCATGGATCATTTTTTTTGACAGGAAATTTTTACCGCAATAAAAAATTCAGAGATATTATTAAAAAATTAAAAAAAGATGGGAATTATCTCGGCTCTCATTCTGATAAACATTTATTGTATTGCGATTGGGTAAAAAGAGATAGTTTATTGGTAACACACAAGGAGTTTACCGAAGATTTGCTCAATGGTTACAAAGAATTGAAAAAATGGGGAATTGAAAAAGATCAGGCGCATTATTTTCTGCCTCCTTATGAATGGTATAATGATTCTATTGCAGTTTGGACGAAGGAGATGGGATTGCAATTAGTGGATTTCACGCCCGGCACAAGAAGCAATGCGGATTATACATATCCTGAAATGGGAAAGAAATATTTGAGCGCTGATACCCTCATGAATTCAATTTTACAATATGAGATAAAATCAACAAATGGGTTAAACGGGTTTATCTTGCTCGTCCATCTTGGGACAGATCCGCGGCGCACTGATAAATTATATAATCATTTACCGGAATTAATAAAAGAGTTGAAAGCGCGTGGATATCAATTTGTAAGAATAGATGAATTGCTGAAATGAATTAAATGAAAAAAATCATTCTTTATTTTTTTAATAACAGGGTTTTCTTTTACAGCAAGAGCACAAATAGAAAAGATTCCTAATCAGGAAATAAAAGATAGTATGCCTTCTTTAATTAAGAAAGCAAAGGTAGTTTTGAGCCATGCTTATATGGCACAGGAACTTTTGAGTGTTACCGATACATTGCCCGGCTGGGAAGGATTTCCTGTGAGATTATATGAATATCAAACCGGGAACGACCTTTATACTGGTAAACCAAAAACAGGTAAGATTTATCTCTTAGATCCGATTGACGGCCAATCTAATGCACAATTTCCTGTAAAAGGCCTTTTGTATGAAGATCAATATACCCGGAATTTTCAGGAGCCTTACCTCTTTAAAGATGGCATTACAGTTTATATAAAAGACACCACTATGTGGCCAAAAGATAAGACTTGTACCCCTGAAGAATTGAATTTTTATTTATACATTTCCAATGATGATTTGAAACCGCAAACCGGCCAGTATGCCAGAATCGCGAGCACTACGCGCGAAGATTATAAAATCGCTGGCTGCACAGAAGATGTAGGTGATAAAAATGACCGCAAACAAAAATGGCTCGAAGTAGTAAGAGACCTTTATAAAAAAGCCTGGAATTCAGACAAAAATGAATTGATCATTATGTGGGCAAATAATCATTTGAAATAGAAATAATTTTTAAAACTACAAGGTTTCTCCTCAGCACAGGTTTTTGTAATTTTGGATTCTCAAATTACAAAGTATTATATGAGCGACAATACAAAAAGATTTTCTGACAGGGTAACAGATTACATTAAGTATCGCCCGAAATATCCCAAAGAAATTGTAGATATTCTGGAACAGGTAATGAAATTAAATCAAACCAAAAAGATTGCTGACATTGGTTCAGGAACAGGTATTTCTTCTATACCATTTCTTAAAAGAAATTATACAGTAATTGGTGTAGAACCGAACAGAGAAATGAGAACTGCGGCAGAACAAATACTTTCTGATTTTAAAAATTTCAAAAGTGTGGAAGGCACTGCTGAAAATACAAATATAGCCGACAAAAGTGTTGATTTAATTTTTAGCGGGCAAGCCTTTCATTGGTTTGACATGGAGAAAAGTAAAATTGAATTCAACAGAATTCTTAAAGATAATGGAAACCTGGTGTTGGTTTGGAACTCAAGAAGTTCTAAAAGCAGCTTTCAAAAAGAGTATGAAAAAGCTCTTTTCGATAATATAGAAGAATATAAGTTCGCCAATCATAGAAATATCAGTGAAAGTGAAATCTCAAATTTTTTCTTTCCAAAAACAATGAATAAAATTTGCTTGGATAATAAACAAATTTTGGACTTGCAAGGATTAAAAGGGAGACTACTATCGTCTTCCTATAGCCCAAAATCCGGCGAACCGTATAATAAGTTAATGAAGAAAATTGAGAAGATTTTTGAGAAGTACCAGGTAAATAATGAAATTGAGTTTGAATATGAAACCCAAATATTTTGGTGTTAAAAAATACTTGATTTATTGATCATGCAGAGATACCAAACACTATAAAATAATATACACAATTCCTTTTATTACCGGTGTATTATTTTTTAGATCAATCAGGTAAACATATGCTCCAGCCTGTTGTGGCTCCCCTTTAAAAGTTCCATCCCACGAAACATTTTTACCATTATTATCAAAAACTATTTGCCCGTATCGGTTAAAAACTTTTACTTCTGCGCCTGGGTACGCTTGCAATGTTTCTATATCCCATGTATCGTTGATGCCATCTCCATTTGGCGTAAACGCGTTTGGAATGTACAATTGCTGGTAAACTTTCACCAACACACTATCCGTAGCTGTTTTGCAACCTTTATTCGAATACACATTCAATGTATATACCTGATTAGTGTCAGGATTGGCAATTGGAGCTAGCGTAGAAGTACCGGAAATATTTATATCAGGTGTCCACAAATAAGTAACATCCGTGCCGCCGGCCGAACCATCAAGAGTAGCAGACTGGCCTTTGATGATTACTTTATCGGGACCTGCATCAGCGATTGGATTTTCATTGACCGTTACCAAAACAGAATCGGATACTTCGCAATCATTATTGGATACGGTAACAACATACAAAGTGCTCTCGCCAGGAGAAGCGATTGGATTAGGAATTGCCGTATTTGAAAGGCCCTCAGGCGGCGACCATTGATAAGATGTGATATTATTGCTTCCGGTACTATTTAACTGCACTAATGATCCTGCGCAAATTTCCTGGTCATTTCCCACATCTATAGTAGGCTTTTGGAATAATGAGGTAGCCACTGAATCTTTACTAACACATCCTTTGGCGGAAGTTACCGATACATAATAAGTGCCATTATTACCTAAGCCTACCGCTGGAATAAAAGGATTTTGGTCATTACTCGAAAAACCCAACGGTCCATTCCACGAAAACAGAACGCCGTCATTTGCCATTAAATGTAATGTGTCGCCAGTGCAATGACCTGTTGCAGATGCATCCACGACGGGATATTTATTAACACCCACCACTACCACATTTGAAAAAATAGAACAGGAAGAAACACCCATATTCTGACGTTGCGAGACCGCCAACCTGTAAAGATATGTTGCCGGAATATTGGTAGCAGGCCTTACAAATATTTTGTTGGTATCGCCAACAAGATTGGTATAGGAAGCGCCACTATCTGTACTTACCTGCCATTGATAAGCCGGATCAGAATAACCAGCAGAAACATCTGCCTGGATTGTAAATACAGTACTATCTCCGGTACAAACATTCACAGAATCCAATGAGCCGTTAATACTAGCGGTAACTAAAGGACCGCAGGCACGAAAAGTAATGTCATCAAGCAAAATATCGTTTCCGCATCCGCCTGGAGCATTGTTGGTCATTCTTAATACCACCGAACTTTCGCCAGGAGTAGTAGTAAAAAATAATCCATATTGTTTCCACCCAAGATCTTCAGGGATATCGCCGGTAGAATAAGTTCCGAGAACTGTGCCCGAATCAGTTTCAATATTAAAAGTAATATTGGGTTTGATCCCCTGAGCATTGCACGCATAGGTTGTAAGAAGATTAAATATCCAGGCTGCAAATTGGTAAGTTGTATTCGGGCAAAGGTTATCTACTTTTGTTACATAAAAATCACCGGGGTTATAAGAAGCGTTCACTGCCATCATGTAGCCATTTGGCACACCCGGTGTATGATCTTTGGCAGGATACCAGGTACCCCCAAAACAATTAGTAATAGAATTGGTAATCGTATATTGTCCATCATTCGGACAGCCAGTGGCAACATAAGTATAATCAGTAGTCCCGGCAGCCAGTGGAGGACCTGGATTAGGGCCGGATCCAAAAGTAATATTTACCACAGGATCGCCGAGGCTACCTTCACATAATTGAGCGTTTATTTTTCCGGAGAAAATAAAAAATAACATTAAAAAGCAAAATGAAATTTTGAGACTCATATGCATCGGGAAAGGCGCTTTTTATATTTTACTTCTGCAGGAAATTTAAAAAAAGCAACTGGCAATTTAAAGATGGAAAGATAATTCCTTAAAATTATATTTCTTACAAACTTTTGTATTGAAAATGTCAGGTTTTTATAATACTTGCCCTTAAAGCCCTACTAATAGTGGAATGTTATACGGCAACTTATGGATATCAGCTATAGCCGCCAAAAATAAAAAATGCCAGGTACTATTTGTAAAGTACCTGGCAAAAAAATCAAACCACATGAATTATTTTATATAAACCGGCACTTTTAGGTTTTCCCATTCAAGGATAAATCCTCTTTTGTCAATAACGAATTTCATTCTTTCATTAAAAGTTGAGGATTTTTCCGGTTTCACGGTTACCCTTATCACATCATTGGTGGGATCTTCGGTAGTGCTACCGTCCATCTTAATTCCCCATTGACCCGTTTTTGAATTAAAAATAAAAACCCATTCTTTTTCCCCGGGAATGGCGTATAAACTATATTTTCCGGCAGGTAAAGATTTGCCTTCTACTTTGAGGTCCTTACTGGTTTCAAATATAGTAGCCTCGTTGGCGCCTACTCTCCATACTTTATCGTAGGGAACCAGGCCGCCCCAGATCTTTCTCCCTTTTACTGCCGGGCTGCTGTAGTTAATAGTGATAGTGGAACCCATAACGTTGCCGGTAGCGGTTTCAGGAGGGCTTGCTCTTTTTGATTTGTCTGCTTGCGCATAGATTAGGGAAGACATCAGTATTCCAACCAATGTTAGCCCAAGTACTTTTGAAATTAATAATTTTTTCATTGTTTTAAAAAGTTTAAGTGATTAAATAATTTCTTTTTGGGAAATAAAATTAATCAATTCCTAAATGTTATTAAAAAGAAATATTTATTGAGCCGGTCTCAAAATCAATAAATAAAAAATAGAAGCCTTATTTTTAACCATCATGGAATTGTATGATGAATATTTTTTCATGGAAATACCCATAATAAATTTTTAAATCATTTTTGAAAAGCAAATAATTATTATGCCATCAAAAGAGAAGAGTTTTCAAACTGAATTCTATAGGATCATAAATGAAATTCTTCATGACCGGAAAGAAATTGGGTTAGCAATAAAAGACGGCATATTATATTCTGCCATAGATGCCGCCAAAAAAGTATTCGTTGAATTATCAAATACTCAATGGGATGCAACTGATGAAGTTTGGGTAACAGGTACCTGTGCAAAGGCATTTAAAAATGGTTGTGAATATTTTGTAACTGCCACACCGGGGCAATTAGTAATTTATAAAACCTTTGAATCAAACACTCCGGTTGAAAAAAGAGAGCTGAAGATTTTTCCTATTTCAACAGCAAATGATAATAATTCAATTTTACTTCCTTCATACGAAAAGGAAATTTATTCAAAATTAAAGTTATTCCTTTCCGAACTTTCCGATCTCATCCACGGAGTGAAAGAAATTTATTGGGATGGTCTTGATAAATTTTATATCAATAAACTTTCATGTTTTATCCATGAAGCTTCCGCATCTATGGCGTTACCGATGTATGAAAAAATAAGAAGTAACAAAAGGCTCAGGGAAGACTTAAAGAATTTCTTAAAAAAGCAGAACATCTTCAATGAGATAGTCAACTTTGAAAAAGAGGATATTTACAAGATTTGCAGATTTGTAAACTATCTGTTCTATTTGAAAATTATTTGCTATTCCTCCATTTGGCAGGGAAAGATAAGCGTCGAATTAATTTTACGAGACAAAAGCCTTTTTAATAAAAGAATAAAGGAAAGTTTAAGTGATGAATTAAAGAACGATTTTAAAATATTTTTTGAAGATACTATTATTGACCAGTTTGAGTTTGATGCAAAATATACTACTATACTCAAACGGAATATTGAGGAAATAAGAAATATCAATTTCAATGAACTGAATGCCGATGTAACCGGCGCGGTCTATAATAATTTAATTGACAACCAGGAACAGCAACACAGCGGTCAGCATTTTACAAATATTCATGAAGTGGATATCGTTAATGCATTTTGCATTAGAAATAGAGTAACCTCTGTTTTTGATAGCGCCTGCGGCGCCGGGGCTTTTTTAGTAAGGGCTTATTTCTTCCTGAAAAATTATGAAGGTAAAGTGAAGCACCAGGGGCTATTGGAGAAAATTTGTGGAGTTGAGATTGCTTCTTTTCCTTCCTTTCTTTCAACAATGAATCTTTCTCTTTTAACCAAAGAAATTGTTCAAAAGTTCTCTTCAATTATTCAATCAGATTTCTCCAAAGTGGAGCCCGCAGCAAAACAGCCCAATATGTTTTTAAACGGGAATAAAATAGTAGAAGAGGAAATAGGTGGTAAGAAAAATGAAGAAATAAGGATTCCTTCATTTGATGCATGCGTGGGTAATCCTCCTTATATAAGACAGGAATTGATTGCAAACAAAGAAGTATGGAACGACCTTGTTACAAAAGAATTTGGAATAAAAAAGGTAAATCAGCAAAGTGATTTGTATGTTTATTACCTGATGCATACTGCAGCATTTCTGAAAGAGGGTGGGAGATTGGGCTACGTTATTTCGGCATCATGGTTAGATATTTCGTTCGGCGCAGGTTTGCAAAAATTTCTTTTAGACAACTTTAAAATTATCACTATAATAGACTATCAAAAGAAAAGAAGTTTTGAAACGGCATCTATAAATACTGTTATTCTTATCATCGAAAAATGTTCGGATCGTAAAGAGAGAATAAACAATAATGTAAAGTTTGTAAGAATTTTTTGCGAATATGAAAAGTTGATTGGAATCAGCAGCAGTGAAGAAAGATTTAATCTTGTGAATGAGTTTGTCAAAAAAGTTGAAACAGCGAAAAGGAATTCTAAGAATAATGATTTACTAATTGATGTAATAAATCAACATCAACTGGAATTGAGTTCAACCATTGATGATATTTATAAAAACGGGCATTGGGGAGCGAGGTTCCTGCGTTCTCCGGAAATATTCAATAAAATAATTTCAACTGCTGGTGATAAATTAATTCCACTCTCACAAATGATAGAAGTAAAATATGGAATTAAAACGGGCGCCAATGATTTTTTCTATCTCGTTGATGAAACAGAAAGGGCAAAGAAATTGGATGAAGCAACTTACCAGAAAACTTTCGGGGTTGATAAGAAAAAACATTTGCCTGTATGGAACAAGTTGGGTTGGTACTATTCTAAAATGGCAAACGAACATTTTTTGATGGAGAAAGAGTTTATGGTCCCGGTTTTCAAAACACAAAGAGAAGCTAAGAATCTTGAAGTAGCTATTTCTCAGCTTAAAAATTGTGTGCTTCTTTGCAACGAAAGCAAAGATCAATTAAGGAAAAAGAAAAAACACATTCTTACCTATATTGAAACCGCAGAGCAAAAACAATTTCAAATTGATAAAAGACCAAGTTGCCAAAATGGTGAAAGTTGGTACAACCTTACATCAAAAGCGTTTGCCGGTGATTTTATTTTTCCATCCAAGATAGGGGAGAGGTTCAGATTGATTGACAACAGGGAAAGCCAGGTATGGTGCGACAAGGTGAATTATGTTTTCCGCGTTAAAAAAGAATATCAAAAATATTCTGACATTATTTTCCTGGTACTGAACAGTATTACTTTCAGATATTTTGTTGATTTATTTGCAAGGCAGTTAACCGGCAGTCAAACTTTGAGCGATGTAGATGTGAATTTGGTAGAACAAACATTAGTCATTAATCCTGCTTTGTTATCATCAGTAAAAAAAGAATTGATGGTAATTTATGCAAGTTTGAAAAGAAGAGAACAGCAAAGCATACACGAAGAAATTTTAAAAGATGACAGAAAGAAATTAGATACCATTATCTTGGAAGAACTCGGCCTCAATGCAAAAGATGTTGATGAATTGTACGATGCTGCAAGTAAATATGTAAAAGACCGGCAGGCAAAATCCGAATCGCTTGTTACCTCAAAATTCAAACAGAAATAAATAATCATGTAAATAAACCTTTTTATGAGCCATTTCATTTACCATAACCTTTCACTTTGCAATGGAATGAAATGGGAAGTGGCCAAAGCAAATATTGATTTCAATAATGCTCTTTATGAAAAAGCAGTTTCGCAGGCAAAAATGAAATCACAATTCACGATGGATGCCTCGCAGGCAGGGAAATACAGAAGCCCCGAACTAAAATATCAAATGCGACTGATGGGTATTTTAGCTGAAATATTTGCGCAGGAATATTTGATGGAAATAATTTCAAATGTCAATTTACCAGAGCATTGGAAAGTGATTCGCTATGATGATGTAATAACAGACGGATTCAAAAGTGCAGCAAATGAATATAACATCAAAATTCAATCTGAAAATGAATCAAAGGAATACAAAGTAGAATCCCGTTCATCCATAGCCCGCGACAGAAGTTTGAAAAAAGCCATTGAACATTTTGATATAATCGGCCCTTATTCTTCTCTGGCAAAGCCCGGAGAAAGCTTTGTTGATTTTTTTATAAGGCCACTTTATGAGTTTATTCCTTTTGCTTCACAAATATATTTGCCAGGTAATTTTGAAAAACATTTACAGTCAGGGGAAATAAAACTCCACCTGGTTGCCGGCTGCACCAAAAAAGAAATGATTGAAAAAGGATATAAAAAATCAATGAAACAAAACGGTACACTTTACAGGGTAGTTAAAATTGTTAGCGGCTTTGATGTAAATAAATTCAATAAAGTTTTAATTGAGGAGTTGAAATAAAATTTGGCTAGCGCAGATCTCCAGCCCTGTGCCTGTTCGTTACTAATAAACTGAATTGTTCTAAAATAGGTTTACACAAAATCAAGGTCGTGTAGGGACAGGTCGTGCCTGTTGGTTACTAATGCCTACAAGATGTTTATTCACTTCTCAAACTTTCGACCGGGTTGGCCAGCCCTGCTTTTATTGCCTGGAAACTCACTGTAATTAATGCAATCAGTAAAGATCCAAATCCGGCGACAACAAATATCCACCAACCAATGTTGATACGATAAGCAAAATGCTGCAGCCAGATATTCATTGCCCACCAGGATATAGGGAATGCAATAAACGCAGAGATAAGAATCAGCTTTAAAAAATCTTTTGATAACATACCAACTATCGTAATAACTGATGCGCCCAGTACTTTACGGATACCAATTTCTTTAGTGCGTTGCTCAGCAGCATATGTTACCAATCCGAACAAACCGAGGCAGGCTATAAGAATTGCGAGGGCTGCAAATGAAATAAATATGTTCCCTGTTTTTTCTTCAGATTGATACATTTTGTTGAAATCATCATTCATAAAAGAATAAGTAAATGGCTGCCCCGGAACCATGCTTTTCCATTTATTTTCTATCTGCGCAATCAAACCCCCGAGGTTAGAGGTGTTTACACGAAGAGCAATACTTCCTTCCTGCTTTTTATAAAATAAAGCCAAAGGCGTTACCACATCCCGTAATGAATTAAAATTGAAATCTTTTATCACCCCCACTATATGGAATTTAGAAAGGTGTTTCGAATTTTGAAAATTCGCAAAAGTATATACGGCTTTATTAATAGGGTCAGCAAAACCCAATAATTTTGCTGCCGATTCATTAATAATTATCCCGGAAGAATCAGTTAAAAAATCTTTTGAAAAATTTCTTCCTTTAATGATGTGCAAGTCAAGGGTTGGGATATAATTTTCGTCCACATTCCACATTTGCATAGAAACCGCTGTCTTTGGGTCGGGAGTTGCTTCCGGAAATAATGGGTTGTCGTCCCTCCACTCTGAAGTGGGTAAAAAACCCGTCATTGTTGCATTTTGTACGCCATGTATTTGTAAAAGCTCATCTTCAAAAACTTTTGCACTATTACCCAGTGAGCTGGTATTTTTAAGTATTAGAACATGGCTTCTGTTATATCCTAAGTCTTTATTGTGAATATATTTTAATTGATTGTAAATAACGAGCGTGCCAATAATTAATGAAATCGAAATAAAGAACTGGAAGACTACCAGGCCGCTCCTTAATGGACTGCTCTTAAAACCTTTAGCCAGTTTACCTTTCAGAACTTCAATGGGTTTGAACGAGGAAAGAAAAAATGCCGGGTAGCTTCCTGCGATTACGCCTACTACCACCATCAAACCAATGAGAGCCGGGAATAACCAGGGATTTGAAAATACTGCCGGTGTAAATTGTTTGCCGGACAATTGATTAAAATAAGGAAGCATCAGCGATACTATAAATATGGCAAGTAATAGCCCGATAAAACAGATCAGGATTGATTCAATTAAAAATTGCATAACCAGGTTTTTCTTTAAGGATCCCAGCACTTTTCTTACTCCTACTTCTTTGGCACGGTTAGAAGAGCGGGCGGTAGAAAGGTTCATAAAATTGATACAGGCAATCAATAAAATAAGTAATGCTATAAAAGAAAAAATGTAAACAAATTCGATATTTCCGTTGATACCTAACTCCCCGGATTTATTGGAATGCAGATGGATACTGGTGAGCGGCATTAAATTATAAGTATCATAATCACCATTTTTTGTAAATTGATCCATTGAAATATTCATTATTTGTTGTACCTGTGGACCCAGGTACTTAAGAACCATGGCGCCAAATTGCGATTGCAGTTTTTTAGGATCAGCTCCCTTCTTCAATAAAATATAAGTATTGAAATTATTACTCACCCAATTGTTTTGCCTGCTCTCAGGTAAAGTGGATAGTGAGACAAAGAAGTCAAAATTAAAATGTGATTGAAGAGGAATGTCTTTTATAACCCCCATTATCTTAAAATTATCCGTATCATTGATTAATAAATATTTCCCTACTACATCGGTCGAATTAAAATACTTTTTTGCGGTTGTTTCGGTTATCACTACACTCTTTGGTTCAACAAGCGCCGTTTTAGGATCGCCATCAATCATTGGGAGTGTGAATACATCAAACAAAGTAGAATCTGCATAAATTACTTTGTCTTCATTTATATTTTGAGAGCCCTTTTTTACTAAAAAACCTCCATAATTCCTAAAACGTACATATTGTTCTACTTGTGGAAAATCGTTTTTCAAACTTGGCCCCATAGGGGCTGGCGATTGTGCCAATACAAAATGATTGCCACCAAATTTTATATCCCCATCAACCCGGTAGATCCTGGCAGCTTTCGTGTTGAATTTATCATAGCTTAATTCATCAGCTACATAGAACAACATCATCAGGCATGTAGCCAATCCAATGGCGAGACCTATGATATTGATTGCAGAAAACCCTTTGTTTTTCCAAAGGTTTCTGAAGGCAATTTTGAAGTAATTTTTTATCATAAATTAATTTTATAGATTTATTTTTTGTTTGATCATATTTGTTGGTTCCGATTCACTGCTCTCTAAAATTTTAAAAGTTTTATTCAACCAACAAATAGGTAGGATCCTTGTTTTTGATTGCTAAATTTAGTGCTAAGACAATTTTAAGCTGCCAACATAATGCCCAAAATTTCCTTATTGACTACTAACGATTTATACCTTTATGGATTTATTTAGTGTACGGTTTTGATGCAGTCAGTGTATCATTTTGATGCAGAATGTGACTATTGCCGTTTTGGCGTCCGCACCAACAGCGTATATTAATTTTTTGTGGTAGGGATAGGTCGCGACCTGCTCCTACTCATAGCTATATAGTTACCCCGGGATACTGTGTCCGGGGGATAATAATTTTTCAATCATCATTAGACCAGTAGCTCCATGCCGAAATGGGCTATAATATTCATAATTATAGCATATTAAATCTGTCGTAGGCAACGAAAACCGTCAATAAAAGAAGAATGATGTTGAACACAATGGCTTTACCTTCTTTGTGTTTTGCATGGTGAAAAATTGCAAGCAGTTGAACTAAGGCAAGCCCACATGCTGCAACAGGTGTGAGAACAGGAAAAATGTTTAAAAGCCACGGAAGAATTAATCCTAAAGCTCCCAGAAGTTCAGCTAACCCAATGATTCGAACAGTTATTAATGGAAACCTGTTTGCCCAGGTAACTGATTTTACTAATTTGTCAATAGGTTGAGTTGACTTCATTATACCTGCCATTGCGAATAGTGCTGCAAGTATTATCTGCACAATCCAAAGTATTATACTCATTTTTGTATTTTTTATTGTCACAAAGATATTTATGTTTTCTTTCCAAAGTATAGCAGTTATTTATTGCTATTGTTGGCATCCGCGTCAACAGCGTATTAATTTTCTATGCACGGACAGGTCGTGTAGGGACAGGTCGCGACCTGTCCCTACTACGCCCTCTTCTTAAGAAAACGCACTTTAAGATATTCCCGCAGAGGTTCGTCGTAAAGTTTAAGGCAGGCATAAGCAATAGCGATACTGCCAATAAGTAATAGCAGACCAACGAGAAGTCCATGCCATCCCAAAGGAATCTTATTATCAACCACCCAGGCAGTATAAATATATATTAATGGATAATGAGTAATATAAAGAGGGTATGATATATCTCCCAAAAACTTACATGCTTTTATGGAACGGGTGCCTGTTATTTTACTACCAGCTCCTATTGAAATAATTAATGGAAAAAAAATGATGACAGAAATCGATTCGTACAGGCCATTCATCCAAAGATGTTCACTGCCCCCTATCCTGGGAACCGAGAGAATAATAACAACGAGCAAACTACATAGCCAGAAACCTCCTTTTACATTAATTAATTTACCCATCCGGCAAAGCAGCACACCCGCAAAAAAAGGGAATAATAATCGTGTAAAACCAATATTGAGTTGAGTCGCATTAAGCGACCATCCGCCAATCAGATCCCCTGTGGGACCCCAGAGCAAATAATGAACAAGCAGGCAGGCACATAAAAATACAACTACACCCATTGCTTTTTTAGATAACTTACGAATAAAAAGTGAATAAAGAATGTTGGCGATGTACTCGAATAAGAGCGACCAAGCAGGCCCGTTTAAGGGATGCATCTCCTGCCAGCCGCGGATATCCATAGAAATTGGCAATGGTATGAGAGTGCATCCAATCACCATCACAAGCAGCATTTTCCACACAGGTGTTTGGCTAATGAGCGGAAACACCCCTGAAGCCTGTAAATAGAAAAGTGCACCACCAATCAGGGAACCCATAATAATCATTGGCTGCAACCGGATCAGGCGTCGTTTATAAAAATCCCACAACGACATTTTACCCCATCGGTCATCATAGGCATAAGCCACTACAAACCCCGACAAAAGAAAAAAGAAATCTACAGCAAGATACCCGTGGTTAATGACCTGTACGAAACGATTCCCATTCGTATAACTTTCCAGTACGTGAAAGGCTACCACCAACACAGAAGCCACACCACGAAGGCCGTCCAGGATTTCATAATGGCTTTTTGATTCAAGATACCCGGTCGGTTTGGACATATAATTCTTTTATATTTTTATGAGAAAATCAATTGGATTTTTAAAACAAGCAGTTGAAAATTTAGAATTTGAAGATAAAATAAAATTAGAAAATGCATTTTATTTTTTACAATCGGTAAAATGTATTATCCTAAAAAAGATTTACCGTTATCATTAGAGAACAACTGGCGAGGAGACAAATACACACAAGAGTAACAAGTAAATTTTTAAGCATAATTTTTATTCTTAGTAAAATAGCGACACTGTAAATTTAAACAGTAAATGCATGTAACGAACCGACTACTTCTGTCGCGATAAAAAGTTTTTATGAAACAAGACAGAAGCGACACTAGGGTTGGCCAGGATTGCCAGACGGCGGCTCTCACGAGTGATTGATGCAGGCTTGCGAAAAAGCCTCCTCTCTTTTATTTGTTTTTCCTGGGCTGCAATTAGCTCATCCTTTAGCCATTTTTTTTTTGGGCATTGCTATCCAGTCATATTCATTTGGTTTAACCTGTTTTGGGCTTTGGCTTTTAAGATCTTAACCTGTAAAAGTGCTTCTTCATATTTCGACTTGAGAGTAGCGATTTCCAATTCAAATTCCTTTACTGTTTTAAGTTTGCTTAAAACAGCTTCATTTTCAGTAAATTCTCTTTTGATTTTGAGTAACAAAAACCTGTCTTCCATAAATAAACAATTTTGAAGGATGATGATAATTGTAAAGAAACTGACACCGGCAAGTGGGTATTAATTTTAAACGTTGCGAAGTCTTGTTTATTATGTGTCTGGATGAAAAGTTCTGACGCACCTATGACCTCACCAACGGCTGAAGTTGATGGAATCATTCCACTTGATTGCTTCATTAATTCAAACTTAAAGATACAGTTTGCTCAATTCGTTTTGTTGGTGCGGCAGCCCCACTTTTTTTTCGCTCAACATCAACAAAGGACTCTTTCCTTTTCGGGAATACCAACAAGGGAAAAGAACTGTTTTGTTGCGATGGCCTATCTTTGCCTTCCATAGATTTCTTATTTTTACAAGGAAAGCACTAAAGCAAATTGGCAGATGAAAGTATTTACCAATTAAAGAAAAAAGCCTTTTCAAACTTTCTTGCTTTCCTAAAACTTTTTTACTATCCTAAAACTTTTTTTTCAAAATGGCAATTACTGAAAATATTAACAGGCCTGCGTTTTATACAATAGACGAGTTTCCCCAGTTTAAGGAACTATGTGATAATTGGCAGATTATCAAAGAAGAATTTTTACAGATCAATGCTCCTTTAATGAATGTAGACCGGCATGCAAAAAAACTAGAGGAGGTTATTAAACAAGTGCATTCGGAATTAGAAAACGGAAATGCTTATGGATGGGTACGCGGTTGGGGCAAAGAAGGAATAAATGATGATTGGATACAATATGGAATTTTCTCGAATAGCAGCGATGTAAATAAAATGCTCGAACCATTTATCAATAGATTAATACCGAGAACACTCGAAATGCTGAAAAGAATAAAGGGTATAAAAATTTGTGCATTCCTAAAATTAAAAGCACATTCGATGTTACCCTGCCATACACATGAGGGAATTTATAAAGAATCTCTCTTGCAGTTCCATTTGCCTATAGTTACAGCACCAAAAAGAAACTATGCATATTTAAATGTAATGGGAGAATTCAGGCGACACGTAGAAGGAGAGCCGATAATTTTTGATGGTTCATTAGATCATTTTGCAATCAACGAATCGGACGCAGACAGAACTATAGTATATATGGAATTTAAAAAAGAATTAATTGTTTAAAAGAGCACAAAAAACATGTTGAGAAGAAGACAGCAGGGCACCTCAATATCATTTTAGTTAAGAAATTTTTATTCCATCCTACCAGGTAACAGACTATGGTCCCCCGCCTAATGCGGAATTACAAAATCGTCCGCTCCAATGGAACTGGTCTCTCGTAGAGCCGTAGGTTTGGGTTTAATTTGTAAGGATGGACTTTATCCGCCCTAAAACTGAGTGGACGCTTTCGCTAACAACCTTGCGCCAACCCCCTGCTGCTGTTGGCGAGCCAACAGGCTCTTCATTCCATACCTGGTTAAAAATTCGGTATCATAATTCTTCGGCATTTTTAAAAATAGAAAGTATTCTGAAGAAAATTGTATTTTATGAATACTGAAAATCTAATTTGAAAACGTTGTTACCCAGGGACGCCAACATGAGCGGTCGGTTTGTAATGATGTTTGTAAAAATGCTAACGGGGCAGCGCAAACGCAATATAAGAGTCGCCCGATGTTGTTCCTAATTTACCGCCCCCACAGGCAATAACAATATATTCTCTGCCATTGACTTCATAAACAGATGGGGTTGCAAATGCAGCAGCCGGCAACTTATATTCCCACAACAATTGACCGGTACGCTTGTTGAAGGCCCGCAAGTGGCCGTCACGTGTTGCGGCAATAAATAACAAGCCCCCTTTGGTAACAGCAGAGCTGCCATAATTTTCGGAACCGGTATGCAAACCTTTTGCCGCGAAATAGGGATAGTCGCCCAGTGTATCACGCCAAACATATTTGCCGGTGTTTAAGTTAATAGCCGTTAATGTTCCATACGGGGGCGAGATGGCAGGCAAGCCTTCTTTCGATAAAAATAAATTATAGCCTGTAATGGCATAAGGCATTTGCAAATAAGGGTCCACAGGCTTTGCGCTATCAATAAATGGGTATGATTGCCTGGAATGATTATCTAAAATAAAGGAAGCGATGACTTTTTTCTCTTCGTCATTCAATTGTTTGAATGCGGGCATCATTCTTCTTCCGGTTGAGATGAGCTGAACGAATTGTTGTTCATTATACTTTTTATTTACGCCAATTAATGATGGATAATTACCACTTCCCTGTCTTTTCGGCCCATGACAACCCATGCAATTGGTTTGATATAATCGTACACCCGCAGTTAGAAAAGTTTCATGGCTTGTTGCTTTGGTTTTTAAATCAACAATCTGCATTAAATTCACCATCTCATTCGCATTCACATATAAAATCCCTGTCGTTGGGTCGTATGACGGACCGCCCCATTCTGCACCGCCATCAAGACCGGGCGCTACAATGGTTCCTTCTTTTGAAAGCGGTTCAAACATATTACTATGCTTATAACCTTGAAAACGCTTTTTCACATCTGCATAAGAACTATCAGGCAACAAAGTATTCAAATCATTTTCTGTGATGAGTTGCCTTACAAAAGGTTTTGGAATAGATTCATAAGGTTGTGTTGGTGAAAGATATTCACCAACTAATTCGCTTATATGCGGCACGGGTTTTTCTACAATTGGATAAACAGGATTACCTGTTTTTCTATCCAGCACAAATACAAAACCTGTTTTAGTAGTGATCGCAACTGCCTCAATTTTTTTCCCATCTTTATGGATCGTTACCAGTGCTGGTGGCGATGATAAATCGTGATCCCACAAATCATGATGAATAGATTGAAAATGCCAGATCCGTTTACCCGTAGAGGCATCAAGCGCTAACAAAGTATTTGCAAACAAATCATCGCCGCGCCTTTTTCCGCCATAAAAATCAAAAGAAGCAGAGCCTGTTGGCGCAAAGACAATTCCATTTTTTTCATCCAATGATAAACCACTCCATGCATTCGCACCGCCAATGTGCCTGTAAGCAGCAGTATCTTCCCAGGTATTATATCCAACTTCGTTGGGATAAGGGATGGTATGAAAGATCCATTTTAATTTTCCGGTTCTTACATCATAAGCACGGATATGACCAGGCGCTGCTGCAGGCCCCTCATCTACGCGGGTACCCATGATGATTAAATTTTTATAGACAACCCCCGGAGAAGTCGCCGTTACAAAAAGGTCTTTCACATCACGGCCCAAATCATTGTGTAAATCAATTTTTCCGCTATCCCCAAAACTCATCTCCGGCTTTCCGTTCTCTGCATTAATGCTATATAAATCAGAGCCCGCTGTATAAAATATTCTTTTATCGTTTTTGCCATCGCTCCAGTACGCTACACCGCGGCAATTATTCATAATGAAGAAAAATCTTTTATTGCCACTAAAACTATCAAACGGATTAAAAATCCATTTCTGTTTGCCGGTTGTTGCATCAACTGCAAACAATTTCATTAATGGTGAGGTGCCATATAAAACATTATCAATAATAATTGGATTGCATTGTATCTGTGAATGATTGGCTGTGTCCACATCGCCGGCATGATATGTCCAGGCAACCTGTAACTGCGTTACATTATTTGTATCAATTTGCGAAAGCGATGAATAATGATTATTGTTTGAATTGCCACCATACATCGTCCACCCATTGTCGTTATCATTAGACGCACAACCGGCGAGGAGGCAAATACCTACAAGAGTAACAAGCAAATTTTTAAACATCATTTTTATTCTTCGTAAAATAGCGACACTGTAAATATAAACAGTAAATGAATGCGACAACAGGCACCATCCTGTAAGAAAATGTTTTACATAAAAAAATCAGCATTGTTCTTGCCTTCACGAAACGGAATTATTGAAGTGATTCGTGGGGGGGCACGAACAACGGTTAGAAATCATTCCTCTTCGTTGCTTCGTTAATTCAAATTTAAAGATACGGTTTTGCTCAATTTGTTTTGTTGGTGAAGCAGCCGCACGTTTCCTTCGCTTTAACACCGACAAAAGCTCTTTCCTTTTTTGGAAGGCCACCAAGGGATAAAAAAATCTCACTCCATCAACCCATTCGCCATTAACTCCGCCTGTTTCAAAACTTTTTCAATTGCCTTGGCTTGTTTATCCGGCGGATACCCATATTTGGTCAACGTTCGTTTTACAAATGCTGCATAATATTTTGGCAAATAATGCGGTAATGTTAGTTTTAAGCGCCTAAAATCCTTCTATCCTGAAAATCCTGGTTCAGACAAATGGAAAAGAATCCTGGATGCCATCCTAAAAATCCTGGCTTAGACAAATGAAAAAGATGTAACCACAATATTCCTGCTTATCCTTGTTATGCTATTGTCACTTGTATGCCGCCCGTCAAATTTTCATCTACACGAATAAAGTATTTTCTTACCTTCATACTCCAATTCTCAATTAGTGACGATTTAAATTTTCAGATATGTCAACGTATAATCTCACCATCAACGAAAAATCATATACTATCAATGCAGAACCCGACATGCCGCTACTGTGGGCCATTCGCGATTTTGTTGGATTAAAGGGTACAAAGTTTGGTTGCGGTATGGCGCTATGTGGTGCGTGCACCGTGCACCTGGATGGCAGCCCGACCAGGTCATGCCAGATTCCGCTGAGTGCATTGAGACCCGGGCAAAAAATTACCACGATCGAGGGAATTTCAAAAGATGTGGATCATGTAATTCAAAAAGCATGGATTGCAAACCAGGTGCCGCAATGTGGCTATTGCCAATCCGGGCAGATCATGTCTGCAGTTGCGTTGTTAGCGTCCAATCCCAATCCGAGTGATGAGGACATTGATGCCTACATGTCGGGAAATATTTGTAGGTGTGGTACCTATCCCCGCATCAGGAAAGCAATACATGCAGCGGCGAAAATGGCTACGGTCAAAGGATGATTTTTACCTAATGCATGGTTGCATTTATGGTATCTTATTTTCAGTTGTATCATTTAAACCTTTAAAACATGACAGCAATTTCAAGGCGCAATTTTATTAAAAATACCGGCGGTGCAACACTTGGTTTATGGTTTGGGATTTCTTTGCTGGACGGTTGTGTGGCAAAAAAATCTATTGCAGGGGCCAACAATTTTACGCCGTATATCCTTATAGATCGTGATAACAACATCACTATTTATAATATAAAACCCGAATTGGGACAGGGTACATTTCAATCTATCCCTTCATTGATTGCAGAGGAGTTTGAAGTAACCCTCGACCAGGTAAAAATTCTGAATTCAAATGGCGAAAAAGCTTTTGGCCCACATCAAAGCGCCGGAGGAAGTTCATCGGTGAGAGGTAGCTACAACGAGTTAAGAAAAGTGGGCGCTTCAGCAAAAGAAATGCTCCTTACCGCAGCAGCAGCAAAGTGGGGAGTGAATGCATCAGATTGCTATGCAGAAAGTGGAAAAGTTTTTCATAAACCTTCCAATAAAAGTTTCACCTATGGTGAACTGATAGAAGAAGCATCAAAGCTCGATGTGCCTAAAGATCCCAAACTCAAAGACCCCAAAGATTTTAAGATGTTAGGTAAGTCTATGCCGAGGCCTGATGTACCGATGAAAGTGGGTGGTAAAGCAGTATATGGTATCGATGCAGAAGTGCCGGGTATGTTATATGCTTCGGTTCAGAGATGTCCAGTTATCGGAGGAACGTTAAAAAGTTTTGATGCGGATGAAGCGATGAAAGTTCCCGGCATGGTAAAGGTGGTGAAAGCGGAAAGAAAGGTAGGGAAATACAGTTATGTTGGTGTGGCTGTTGTTGCTAACAGTTTGTGGGCTGCCTTAAAAGCACGCAAATTATTAAAGATTGACTGGGACACCAAGGGTTTTGAAACCTTTAATTCTACAGATTATGAGAAAAAGCTCCGTTCTCTTGGCAATGAAGAAGGTGTGATTGATAAGCAGATCGGTTCGGTGGGTAATGTTACTGCATCAACTGCTCATACCATTGAAGCATTTTATGAAACACCTGTGGTAGCGCACAGTACGATGGAGCCAATGAATTGCACGGTTCGTGCGAACGGTGATAAGCTTGAAATATGGGCATCTACGCAGGTGTCCAGCTCCGTTACGGGTGAAAGGGATGGTAATCTTCCTGCACTTACCGGATTTAAACCGGAAAATGTAACGTTTCATGAAGGCTTTGTCGGCGGTGGTTTTGGCAGGAGGTTGTACCTCGATTTTATGGTGGAAGCGGTGAATATTGCGAAACAAATTGATAAGCCTGTAAAAGTAATTTGGTCAAGAGAAGATACCACGCAGTTCGGTCCGTTCAGGCCAATGACTTTTTCAAAACTAAAGGGCACGGTTTCCAATGATGGTAAATTAATTTCATTTGAACATAAAGTGATCAGCCCATCACTGCACGATTCCTCGAATAAGAATTTTGATAAAACAAAAGTAGACGGCTCGATGGTGGAAGGTATTGGCAGCCAGGATTATGAAATTCCGAACCTGAAAACATCATACGTGTGGGCAGATTATCACGTGCCTGTATGCGCGTGGCGATCAGTAACAAGTTCTACGCTTGCATTTGCGCACGAGTGCTTCATTGATGAATTGGCGCACAAAGCAAAAAAAGATTCTATGGATTTCAGGATGGAATTGTTAACCCAACCCTCGGATACAAAAAGAGTTTTGGAAAAATTAAGAGAATTCTCCAACTGGAATACACCATTGCCTAAGGGCAAAGGCCGCGGTATTGGACAATGGTTGTTCTTCGCAGGGTTGTGCGCGCAGGTGGTGGAAGTTAGCTACGTGCAAAACAAAATAAAAGTAGATAAAGTATATGCAGTCATCGATTTGGGCACTGTAGTCAATCCGGATAATGTAAAGAACCAGGTAGAAGGCGCCATCATCATGGCATTGACTGCCGCCACCAAACCGGGTATCACTTTAGCAGATGGCAAAGTGCAGCAGGCTAACTTTGATACAGCTCCTGTTTTACGCATTAACGAAACACCACCGGAAATAAATGTGCTCATCCTGGCAGAAGGAGGTGAAAAAATAAAGGGAGTAGGAGAGCCGGGTCTGCCCCCTTTTGCCCCTGCATTGTGTAATGCAATCTTTGCTGCAACAGGCAAGCGTATTCGAAAATTACCGGTTGATATAACCAGTATTTAACCGGCATGAATTTTTTTTATCATTTTTTATCTTTATTGTCCGACTAAAAATTATAACCTTTATGAACCACTTGCAGGCATTAAGTTCCACGGTCCCTCTCCTCGGAGAGGGGGTTGGGGGTGAGACCAATAATGGTTATTTTTTATGATTGAAAGCGTATTTTATTCGTCTAATGAAAGAACTAAACGATATAATTCTTGCCTATAACAAAGCTGTTTTGCAAAACAAGAAAACGGCTTTGGCAACAGTTGTCCATGTTGTAGGTTCATCATACAGAAGGCCTGGCGCAAGAATGTTGGTAACAGAAGACGGAGAAATTACCGGGGCGATAAGCGGCGGCTGTTTGGAAGGCGATGCTTTGCGCAAAGCACAGTTTGCCATATTTCAACAAAAAAATAAGCTGGAAATTTATGACACCACTGATGAGGACGATTTAAAATTCGGTTTGCAGCTAGGTTGTAATGGTATTGTTTATATTTTATTTGAACCGATACAAAATGATGATGTAAATAATCCAATCAATTTATTAAAGTTGGTTGCCAAACAAAGAAAAGATGCAGTGTTGCTAACGCTTTTCAATTCTGATAAAAATGCGGTTCAAAAGGGAACCTGTGGTGTGGTAAATGAAGATGAAAGTGTTTTTATGAATGATGAAATAAAGTCATTAATACCGGAATCCGATTATGTGCTTGCGCAAAAATCTTCTGCGATAGAACATTACGGGGAACATTCTTCTGTATTGTTCCAGTTTGTTTCGCCGGCAATACAATTGGTCATTGCAGGCGCCGGTAATGATGCGCAACCGTTGGTTGAAATGGCTTCATTATTAGGCTGGAATATTATTGTCGCTGATGGACGGCCAATATACGCAACTCAACAACGTTTTCCAAAAGCAAACAAAGTTTTAGTTACAAAGCCGAAAGAAATTTTATCCGGATTATCTGTTGATGCACAAACAGCTTTTATTCTTATGACGCATAATTATAATTATGACATTGTTGTATTGGAACATTTGCTTAATTCCAATTGTGCTTATATTGGCTTGTTGGGCCCCAAGAAAAAACTGTATCGCATGTTTGATGAATTGAACGAAAAAAATATTGTTTTAAATAAGGAGCAGCATCGTAAAATATATGGCCCGGTTGGTTTGGATATAGGCGCAGAAACTGCAGAAGAAATTGCCGTATCTGTAATTGCTGAAATAAAAGCGGTGTTTTTAAACCGACAAGGAAAATCATTAAGAGAAAGAGAAGTTGCTATTCATAATCGTCAGCTAATATCACAGAATGAATAATACAGGCATTATTATTTTGGCTGCAGGAAGTTCTTCACGCTTCGGAGGTATTAAACAATTACTTCAGTTCAATAAAAAAACATTAATACAAAATGTAATTGATGAAGCAACAAACGCGGAACTAAATCCGGTCATTGTTGTTACCGGGGCTTACGCAGATGAAGTTTCAAAGAAAATTGACAATAAAAAAATAACCATTGTTTTTAATGAACATTGGGAAACAGGCATGGCTTCGGGCATCGTTACCGGCTTACAAAAGGCACTTAAAGTTAACAATGCAATTGAGAATATCATTATCGCTATTTGCGACCAGCCCTATATTTCTTCAATTCTTTTTCAGAAACTATCAGATAAAAAAAGAGAAAGCAAAAAAAGTATTGTTGCCAGTTCGTATGCCGGCACGCTTGGCACACCTGCGTTGTTTAGTAAGAAATATTTTAATGAGCTACTGAATTTAAAAGGCGATGAAGGCGCCAAAAGTTTGATTCGGAAATATAATAATGAAACCACTTCTGTTTTATTTAAAAAAGGTAATATTGACGTGGATACCCAAAAGGATTATGAAGAATTATTAAAGAATTTATACAGATGAATAAAATTTTTTCAGTTGTTGCCATCCTGCTTTTTATCTTTCCATCTGTTTCAATCGGGCAATCACAAAAAGTAACCGTCGCAGTGGCTGCCAATATGCAATATGCTTTTAAAGATTTGAAGAATGCATTTGAAAAAATAAATAATATCCAGGTAGATGAGGTGGTCGGCGCATCAGGCAATTTAACCCGGCAAATAACGCAGGGAGCCCCTTTTGATGTATTTATTTCTGCTGATACAAAATATCCGGAGAATCTGTTCCAAAATCATTTTGCCGCAGAAGCGCCAAAAGTATATACGCGGGGCGTGTTGGTTCTTTGGACAACAAAACCTGGTTTAATTCCCGGGGCGAATCTACAGTTTTTATTGTCTGGTAAGATTAAAAGTATTGCCATTGCCAATCCTAAAATAGCGCCTTATGGAACAGCTGCCCAGGCGGTTTTACAAAAATTTAATTTGCTTGATAAAATTAAAAGCAAATTGGTTTATGGAGAAAGTATTTCACAAACAAGCCAGTTTATTGCCAGTCAAAATGCTGATGTTGGTTTTACTGCAAAGGCGATTGTGCTTTCAAATGAAATGAAAAATAAAGGGACATGGATTGAATTAAATCATGATGATTATCCGCCTATTTTACAGGCGGCAGTTCTTTTGAAATATGGAATCGAAAATAATTCTTCGGCCGCAGGCAAATTTTATGAATTTTTATTTTCTGCAGTTGCTAAAGATATTTATAAAAAATATGGTTATTTAAATTAATGAAAAATGATTGAAACAGCGCCGATATGGTTAACTTTAAAACTTGCTTTTCTTACCACAATCATTTTGCTATTCCTGTCAATCCCGCTCGCATGGTGGCTTTCACGTACAAAAAGCATTTTTAAAACTATTGCACAAGTGATGGTCAGTTTGCCTTTGGTGTTGCCGCCAACTGTTATCGGGTTTTATTTGCTGCTTGCCTTTAGTCCAGCAAATTCATTCGGTAAATTTCTCGAACAATATTTTGATATCAGGCTTGCCTTTTCTTTTGGTGGTTTATTGATTGGTTCTGTAATCTACAGTTTGCCTTTTATGGTACACCCGGTTCTTTCGGGTTTGTCATCACTGCCTCCCAGTTTGGAAGAAGCTTCTTATTCATTAGGAAAAACAAAAAGGCAAACTTTATTTAAAGTATTATTGCCGAATATTAAACCTCCTTTGCTTACAGGAATTGTTCTCGCTTTTGCTCATACGATTGGCGAGTTTGGGGTGGTACTTATGATTGGCGGAAATATTCCGGGCAGAACAAATCTTGCTTCCATCGCCGTTTATGATGAAGTAGAAGCGTTAAATTATTACAACGCAAATATATATGCAGTCATCCTGGTAGCGATATCCGTAATCATTTTATTTTTGCTTTATTTTTCAAACCGTAAGTTGCAGGAAGTTAAAATATTATGATTCATTTTTCTCTACAAAAAAAATTACATGCTTCTGAAGGAATTCTCACACTGGATGTGAGTTGCGAAATCAGGGAAGGTGATTTCATTAGTTTGTATGGGCCATCTGGAGCCGGCAAAACTTCCTTGCTTAGAATGCTTGCCGGATTAATGCAACCGGATTCGGGCTTTATAAAAATGAACGATGAGATTTGGTTTGACAGCGAAAAGAAAATAAAGGTAAATCCACAACAAAGACTTGTGGGATTTGTATTCCAGGATTACGCGCTTTTTCCGAATATGAATGTCGAAGAAAATATTTCCTACGCTTCATCAAAAAATGATTCCAAAAAAAATATTGATGAATTGCTTGAAATAACGGGGCTTTCAGGGTTGCGGGATAAAAAAATTCAAACGCTTTCCGGTGGCCAGCAACAACGGGTAGCCCTGGCGCGCGCCATTGCGAGGAAACCGAAATTATTATTGCTCGATGAACCGTTATCCGCTATTGATAATGAAATGAGAGGGCAACTTCAAAATACGTTGCTTACGATTCATGCGCAGTATAAGGTGACTTCAATTATTGTAAGCCATAATATAAATGAGATTATAAAACTTACTTCTAAAACCATTCATATCAAAAATGGAAGATTGGTGGAATATCAATTTCCGGCAAAAATATTTTGTAATAAATCCGAAGACCCATCTTCTTTAAAATGCGTTTTTTTATCTTCAGGGAAAACAGGAAATGATTACCATATTTCAGTACTTGCGGGCAACCAGGTAATTACCATTAATTGTAATGAAGAGGAAGCTAAAGATTTGCGAAATGGTAATGAAATAGAGGTTTCATTTAAAGGTGCAAAAGTTTTTTTGCGTAAATTGTAAAGGATAAATTGTAAAGATGATTATTGATAATTTCAACAGGGTGCATGATTATTTGAGGATTTCACTTACGGACATGTGTAACCTTCGTTGCTTCTATTGCATGCCGAATGAAGATTATGATTTTACGCCTGTTTCCCGGTTGATGCAGCAGGATGAAATTTATTCAATAGCGAAAATTTTTGTAGAAAATGGCGTTAAGAAAATAAGGCTTACGGGCGGCGAGCCTTTTGTGAGAAAAGATGCTTCAGAAATCATTAAAGCACTTTCGTCTTTGAATATTAATTTGGCTGTAACAACCAACGGGACAAGGCTTCATGAGTTTAAGGACGTGCTGGAGGCTTCTCAAATTAATTCAATCAACATCAGCCTCGATACTTTAGTTCCTGAAAAATTTAAGTTTATTACAAGGCGCGATAAATTTGCAATCGTAAAACAAAATATTAAAACGTTTATCAATAAGGGGTTTCATGTAAAAGTAAATGTGGTAGTGATGAAGGATTTCAATGACAACGAAATCCTTGATTTTATTGAATGGACAAAAAGTAATCCGGTGCATGTACGGTTTATAGAATTTATGCCTTTTGCCGGTAATCGCTGGACTAGTAATAAAGTGGTTTCTATGGATGAGATGTTGCGAACGATTGCGGAAAAATATGATTTTATTCCTCACCAGGGAGAAAAAAATGATACGGAAAAAAAATATGTCATTCCGGGACATAGAGGCAGTTTTGCCATCATAAGCACCATGACCAAACCTTTTTGCGATAGCTGTAACCGAATGAGATTAACGGCTGACGGGAAATTAAAAAACTGTCTTTTCTCAAAAGGGGAAACGGATTTACTCACGCCATTTAGAAGAGGTGAAAATATTTTACCGCTCATCGAGGAAAATATTAAATCGAAGGCAAAAGAATTGGGCGGCCAATTTACCAGCAATTTAGAATCTGTAGAAGCGCAACTGATTGATAACAGAAGTATGATTACCATTGGCGGTTAATAAAGTAATAATGATTTCAGTAAAAGAAGCAAAACAAAAAATCGAAGAAAAAGTTGGTTTACTGCAACCGAAGGTTTTGCCTTTGGAAAAAGTTTGCGGGTTAATCCTTGCCGAGAATTTATATGCAAAATTTGACATTCCGGCATTTGAACAATCTTCTATGGATGGGTATGCGTTTTTATTTGAAGAAAAAGATTTTCCATTATTAATTCAAAATAAAATAGCCGCCGGTGACAGCAATCTTTATAAAATTAATTCCAAGCAAGCTTCGAGGATTTTTACCGGTGCGCCTGTTCCAAAGGGCGCTGACACGGTGGTAATGCAGGAAAAAGTGGTTATAAAGGATGGGAAAATTTTAATAAAAGACATTGATTTACAAAAAGGAAATAATGTAAGGCCAAAGGGTTCAGAAATAAAATCCGGCGCATTGGCGTTGTCAAAAAACGCTGCTTTAACGCCTGCCGCTTTGGGCTTTCTGGCGGCAATCGGTATTGCTGAAGTTCCTGTTTTTCCTGCACCAAAAGTCAGCATCATTATCACGGGCAATGAGTTGCAAAAACCTGGAAAAGAGCTTTTGCCGGGGCAGGTTTATGAATCCAGTTCCATTTCATTATCTGCTGCTTTGAAACAGTGCGGGATTGTTGATATTGATATTTTATACGCTGCTGATGAAGCTGAAACCGTTCAATCCACATTGGAAAATGCATTGGAAAAAAGTGAGGTTATTTTATTGACAGGTGGCATCAGCGTGGGAGATTATGATTTTGTTTTACTGGCAACGGAGCATTGTGGAGTTGAAAAACATTTTCATAAAATAAAACAGAAACCCGGAAAGCCATTTTATTTTGGAACAAAGGGAGATAAAGTAATTTTTGGTTTGCCGGGAAATCCCGGTTCGGCGCTAACCTGTTTTTACGAATATGTTTTGCCTGCGCTTGCGCAAATGATGGGAAAGAAAAAAAGTATTCAAAAAATAGAAGCAATTTTGCAAAATGAGTATTCAAAAAATGCAGGAATGACGCATTTCCTGAAAGGGTTTTATGACAATGAAAAAGTAACTATTTTACCGGCACAGGCTTCCTTTCAGTTGAGTTCGTTTGCACAGGCAAATTGTTTGATTGTTATTAATGAGGAAACGGAAGGAGTAAAAGCCGGGGTAAAAGTTGAAGTTCATTTATTGCCAATCTAAATTTTTTAAAAATGGAAATAAAAGCTTTTGGACAGTTGACAGATATTTTTGAGAGGGAAACTATTAGCATCGAAAGTGTAAAGGATTTGAATGAATTAAAAGAGAAATTGATAAAATCATTTCCTGCCCTATCTCAAAAAAGTTTTGTGATTGCAGTAAACAAACAAATTATTCATAATAACGTTTCGTTGAATGAGGATGCTGAAATTGCTTTATTACCACCATTTTCAGGAGGATAATTATGAACGAAAATGAACGATACCAGCGCCAGGTTTCTTTGAAAGAATTTGGAGAAAAAGGACAACAGGAACTTCGCAATGCAAAAGTATTTATTGCAGGAGCCGGAGGATTAGGTTGCCCGGCATTATTGTATTTAGCCGCTTCCGGCGTTGGTTGTATTGGTATTGCAGATGATGATTTTGTTTCGTTGAACAATCTTCACCGGCAGGTATTGTTTTCTACGGAAGATATTGGAAAACCAAAAGTGTTGGTTGCAAAAAAGAAAATAAATCAATTAAATCCGGAAGTAAATATTGTGGGTTATCAGCAAAGATTAACCAATTTAAATGCCTTGAATATCCTGAAGGGGTATGATGTAATTATTGACGGTACTGATAATTTTGCTGTGAAATATTTGTTGAATGATGCCTGTGTTTTATTGGATAAACCATTGATTTACGGCGCTGTTTCAAAGTTTGAAGGCCAGGTTGGAATTTTAAATGTTGCTGATGAAAAAAATATAAAATGCAATTATCGCGACCTGTTTCCCCAGCCGCCAACTGAACAGATATTAAACTGCTCTGAAGAAGGTGTTCTGGGCACCCTGACCGGAATTATTGGTGCCATGCAGGCAAATGAAACCATCAAATTGCTAACCGGAATTGGCGTTCCGTTAATTAATCAATTACTTATTTATAATTCACTCAATAACCAATCATATACTATTGAAATTACTGAAAATAAAAAGGCATATTATTTGCCTAAAGATGATGGCCAATTTATAAAAATGGATTATGATTGGTTGTGTTTACCTGGTAAAAATATAAAGATGATTGATGCTACAGAATTCCGGAAAATGCTTATTGAAAAAGATACTTTATTTATAGATGTTCGTGAAAATAATGAAAAGCCGGTTGTTAATTTTAATCATGAAAAAATCCCTCTTTCCCGATTTGAAAACGAAATGAAAAATATTAATCAAAATAGAATAGTATTGTTTTGCCAAACGGGTAAAAGGAGTTTGCAGGCAGCGCAAATGCTTTTGAAAGATGGCGTAAAAGATAAAAAAGTTTATAGTTTAAAGGATGGCATTTTAAGTTTGCAGGATTAAACATTATATGGAAAAAAAGAAACCAAAAAATATTTTTCACGACGGAGCAATTCCTGCTTCATTGATAAGCGAAAGCATTCAACAGCACGCCTCTAAAACAAATATTGGCGCTCATAGTATTTTTTTGGGCCAGGTACGCGCAGACGAAATAAACGGTGCAACCATTGTTGCTATTGAATATACTGCTTATGAAGAAATGGCTTTGGAAAAAATGCATGAAATCCGCGAAGCTATTTTTTTAAAATATCCAATTATGTGCCTGCATGTGCATCACAGTTTGGGAAAAGTGAAAGCCGGCGAAATAAGTTTGTTTGTTTTTGCATCTTCACAACATCGCAAAGCAGCGATTGAAGCGTGCAACGAAATAGTGGAAAGAATTAAAAAAGAATTGCCGGTTTGGGGGAAGGAACTTTTTGAAAACGAAAACTATCAATGGAAAGAAAATAAAAAATGGTAAACATTACACATAAACAAAACACCCTGCGCAAAGCCATTGCTTCTGCAATTGTAAAAGTATCCAAACAGGAAACAATTGATATGATTCAACAGCGCAAAGTACCTAAAGGCGATGTGTTTGAATTTGCACGTGCTGCTGGTTTGCTCGCGATAAAAAAAACAAGTGATGTCATTCCTGATTGCCATCCGTTGCCTGTTGAATATGCGTCCATCACTTATGAAATTCAGGATTTATCCATAAAAATCTCAGTGGAAATTCATACGATTTATAAAACAGGGGTTGAAGTAGAAGCCATGCATGGTGCGGCGGTTACGGCTTTGGTAATGTATGATATGTTGAAACCTGTTGATAAGCAAATTGAAATTTCGAATATTAAATTAGAAAGTAAGCAAGGAGGTAAATCGGATTTTAAACAAATTGCCAAAGGCAAAGTTAAGTGTGCTGTTATTGTCTGTTCGGACCGTATTTCAAAAGGAGAGAAGCAGGATTTGTCAGGAAAAGCAATTGTGAAAAACCTTGAAAAATTTGAAATTGATACCATTGAATATAAAATTATTCCCGATGATTTCAACCTCATCCAGGAAACACTGAAAACATTGGTTGAACAAAATTTTAACCTGGTAATTTTTAGCGGAGGCACCGGTTTGTCTGCACGTGATGTAACGCCAGACGCTATCTCACCTATGATTGAAAAAGAAATTCCGGGCATCATGGAACACGCAAGAAATTATGGCCAGGAGCGCATGCCTTATTCGATGCTGTCAAGAGGCATTGCCGGATTTATCAAAAATACACTTGTACTTACCACTCCCGGTTCTGTAAAAGGAGCCACAGAAACCATTGACGCGCTCTTTCCATATATTCTTCATTTATTTGAATTGAATGATAATTCAGTTCATGAACAAAAAAGGTCCAATATTGGTTCGGTCCTATAAAAGAAGTCCAATAACACAAGTTTTGTTTTAGTGAAGATTTTGTGTGTTAGCCATGTGATAACCGTTTTACTATTATATAAATAAGAATAGGTTTTTATAAAATAAATATGAAATTGAGTTCCCGGATACTACTAAGCATGTTAATTTTACTCGTAGCGGGTTTGCTATTATCGAATATTGTATTGAAAAAAGAATATAATAAAATTGATAAAAGTGACCTCCACTGGAACTATACAAACGTCCTCACGCAGCATTTTAAATACCTTAAAATAGAGGGAGGCAACAATACAAAGATTGCATTGAACAAAATAAAAACTGTTCTGTAAGGGTTTTAAATGATTGGCAGCGATACCATCCTGAACTCATTCAATCATCTGTAAAAAACGATACACTTTTCATCAAATTTGTCTATAACAGCAACAATCAGAATGAGAAAGACTGGATGAAATGGACGACCCTGGTGCGTATTTTTTCACCGGAACTTCTATCTGTGGAAGGTTTTAATACTGACTTCGAAATGTTTAAACTGAAACAAAAAAGCATCGCAGTGAATATGTCCGGCAAATCTAAATTTGAGGTGGAAAGTATGATTCCTGACATGGACTCTATTACCGTAGTTCAGAAAGATTCTTCTTCTGTTGAATTTGAAATGTCGCCTGATTATAAATCAAAAAAAAGAGAGGATACGGTTATAAACAATGGCGTCGCAATACATTTTGGGGATAGAACATCTCCTCCTTTCGCTGGTGCGAATGAAATAAAAAGTGTTGAAGCAATGAACATTAACTCGGTTAACGCAAATCTGCAAGGATACTCTATACTCGATGTTGGCCATGCGCAGATTCAGTCTTTACAGCTTAATATAGCAGATAGTTCCGCAATTATTCTTTCCGGGGGAGCACTAAAAAAAATTATGAAATAAGGAATGTAAATTGGTATTATAAGTTGGTTTACTTGTTTTGAGATTGGCCATAATATGTTTCAATTCATTTGAATTGTGGCCCTTATCTCTTTAAATGAGAGATGGCACCTTTTTTGAAAAGTATCATTTCTGAACTTGTTAAATAAGAAAATAAAAATCGGTATTATTAATTTGTTTACTGCTTTTTAGGCATAAACTAAATGGTCTTCTGAGTATTTAATGCCCTTTCTTTTAGAAGTACTAACACATCTATTTCACCTCAAAACTTTACTCCCCAGCCATGCTTTCCTATACTGTTGGATTGCTTGAGTTATTGGTTTTCCTTCTTCTTCATAAGTCACTACTTTTAGTGCAGGATCTTCCTGTAAAATAATTTCTGCGTCGTTTAGTACTTCGCGGTGAATGTATTTGATATCAATCTTATCGCCGGGCTGCTGAGCCGCCAGCACAGATTGAATGTCTTCCTCACTCGCAACTGGTTTGCCATCCAGTTGGGTGATTACATTGTCGAAATCAAGTCCAGCATTGTAAACCGGCTGGCTAATTAAAGCATTGGTTGTAATTTGTAAAACGCTGTCAACAGCTTCCGTCAGAGCAGTCTATTGGTTTGTTATAAAATGTGAAGTATTTTACCCCTGTCTGTGCCGTGAGACAGGGCAATATTTCTCCGAAATAATTGTAAAGGATTCCAATTCTAATTTTTTGGATTCACACAAAATCCCCTTGCGGGATTCTTTCCAAACTGATTTTATAAATTCACGGGTTTAACGATTGCGTATAACTGCACTGCATTTAAAACATACAAAAGTGGAATAAGTTTCCAAAACGGCTAATACATTCCATTCGTCGAAAAAGTACACCCACTCACCGAATTCTTACGATAATATCTTCGTGAATATAGCACTTTTACATTCAGAAACGGTAAAATCACTGTATGATAAAAAGAGAAAACATACCCTATTTTCAGAATAACCCTATACCCGGGGAAATGAAAACAATTGCACTCAATTACAAATTATCAAAGGGGTTATTCCTCATTGTAATTAGCTTTCTTTTAAGTAATTCACTACATGCTCAAACTTATGCCAGTATTGCAAATGATACATGGATAAGTACCTCTGCCTGGCAAGGCGGTATTGTACCTAATAATGGGAGTATATCTTCAGAGACGATAATTAATCTAAAACAAATAGTTTATTATCCCGGTAGCCATACCAGAAATAAAGAAGGTATAAATACGTTAAGGTATAAATACGGAAAGTAATATGAAAATTGCCATTTAGTGTAGTAAAAGCTGAAAAGAAGTAAATTTTTTTATCCTAATCCCAATAAAACAAAACTTTTTTATGAAGAAGATTCTATTACTTATTTGTGTGTTTATTTTTATTCAAACCACAAAAGCCCAAATCTCATATACCTGGAATGGTTCCGTATCATCAGCGGCAACTGTCGCCGCCAACTGGTCTCCTAATGGCCTACCTGGTCCGACAGATAATGCAACTATAGTAACTGGCAGCAATATCTGTGCATTAAATGTTAACGCCTCTATTGGAAATCTTACTGTTACAAGCGGCACACTTGATCTGGGAGGTTACACACTTACTATTAACGGCTCCAATGCAATTTTCACTTCCGGTACTGTGCAAAATGGTACTTTGACTGTTTCGGGTGCAACCACCACTATATTTGGAAACGGAACGGTAACTATGAATTGTATTGTAAACGTAACATCAGCCGCAATTACTTTTCGGAATACCACTTTTCAACAAACCGTTAATATTACAAAAACGGGAGCCAGTAATGACGCCAGCGGCGGGAATAATATTTTTAATGGTGCTGTAATGATGACAAATGCTGGATCAGGGTACCTTATGCTTGGCAATGGCAACCCTGATCAATTCAATAACACATCTACTTTCAATAACACCGGAAGTAATAATATATACGTTGCTTATAATAGCAGCAATAATATTTTTGGTGGGGTCACTACTTTTAATAATACTCCGACTGCCAATACATTAATATATGTAAGCCAATATTCCGTAGGTACTCTTTTTAATAATAACATTGTAGTTACTTCCGACAATGGCCAGGGGGTTCAATTTTGTAATGGCAACGCCAGTGCATCGGCAACATTAGCGTCAGGTAAATCAATCTCAGCTGGAGCAGGCGGCTTTTCTGCAGGTACATTATTGCTGAAGCAATTTACACAGGCAGGTGCAACACCTCAAAATATAACATTAACTGGCAATGCTACCGCAAATTTTATTGGTACAACATTTAATGGTGCTTTAACGGTTAACTCGCCTAATATTTATACTTCCAATAGCACTTACAATAGCGCCACTATCCTTACCAAAACAGATGGTACAAATACTAATGCAACCACAGGTGGAAATACATTTAATGCCACACTGACTATAAATTATACAGCTACAAATGCAGCGGGTCAGTGGTATGGATTTGGCAATGGGTCGGCAGATGTATATAATGGAGATGTTTATATTAATAACAGCAGTTCAGATAGGATTATTTTGGGCTTCAATTCTTCAAATAATCAATATAACGGAAATCTTATTATAACGCAGACTGGCTCTGCTGTTGGTATTGCATTAGCATGGATTAGTGGTTCAAGTTGTGTAATGGCTGCCGGGAAATCCATATCCATTGGTGCGGCTGGTTTTACAACAGGTTACTTAGGTATTTCCGGATTCACTCAAAATGGTTCTACGCCAATAAATTTAACAACTACTGGAAGTTCATCTGTATACGTTGGGGCTATTGGCGGCAACACCCCCTCGTTATTTGGGGGTAGTCTTACTATAACCTCACCTGATATTTATATGAGAGGCGGGACATATAACGCCCCCGTTTCTTTAACAAAAACAGGAGGTGGAAGCAATCATAACAATGGATACCAAAACATTTTCAACTCAACTTTAGCTATTAACCAGCAGAGCAATGGCGGGTATTTTATGTTAGGCTATAATTCCAATGATTTGTTCAACGATAATATCACGGTAACATCAACCGGAACCGGTGGTATTAGTTTTGGCTGGACTAACGGAACAGGCACGCCAACGCTGGCAGCGGGTAAAACAGTTTTAATTGGTGGTGCGGGTTATAGTGCTGGCTACCTGCAGTTTGGTGGGTTTACTCAGTTGGGCAACGCAGCAATGAACCTCAATTTAACAGGATCATCTTCCTTTTATGTTGTCAATCCGGGAACGCCTTGCATTTTTGGTGGTGCTTTAACGGTAACCGCCCCAGACGTTTATTTGAGAGGAGGTGTTTTTAATAGTGCCGTTGTGGTTACAAAAACGGGGGGCACAAGTGATCATAACAATCAAGTCCAGAATATCTTCAATTCAACTTTAACCATTAACCAGCAAAGTAATGGCGGATATTTTATGTTAGGTTACAATTCCAATGACCAATTCAATGATAATATCACAGTTACATCAAGTGGAACTGGCGGAATCTACTTAGGTTGGACATCGGGTACAGGAACACCAACACTTGCAGCAGGCAAAACTATATCAGTTGGCACCGCAGGGTTTAATTCAGGTTTCTTAAGCTTGAACACTTTTACGCAGTTAGGAAGTACTGCTATGAACTTAGCATTTACCGGAACAAACACTTCGATAACATTTGCAAATAAGTCTATTATTGGGGGCAATTTAGTGGTTAGCTGTCCAGATATCTATTTTAACGGATGCACATTTAATGGAAGTGTAGATGCCACCAAAACAGGGGCCACAGGTGATTATAACCAGGGCGGTAATATTTTTAACGGGCTTTGCAGTATTACTAATAATAGTGCCGGATATATGGTTCTTGCAAATGCCAGTCCCGACACCTATAACAATGATGTAACCTTTACCAACAATGGTTCTGAAAAGATATTACCCGCTTATTCCACTGCGGGCAATCAATTCAATGGCAATATTTTTGTAAACACCACCGGCAGTGCACAGGGAATTTATTTTTGCGGTGGCAATTCAACAGCTACGGCTACTTTGGCAGCCGGGAAAACCATACAGACCGGAAGTATCGGACTTAATGCCGGCTATTTAATATTAAGGCAATTTACCCAATTGGGCAATACACCGGTAAATCTTACACTCAACAGTACTGCCACTACGCTGCAGTTTGGCCCAGGCTCTGCTATTGGTGGAAATCTTACTTCTTCGAGCCCGGGATTACTTTTTAACGGTTGCACTTTTTCAGGTACTGTTACTTCTACCAAAACCGGGGCAGGCAATGATGCAAGCAGCGGAAATAATATATTTAATGGAACAGTCACAATGACCAATGTGGGCTCCGGCTATTTGATGTTTGGAAATGGCAATGCGGATCAGTTTAATGCGGCGTCTACTTTTAATAATACGGGGAGTAGCAATATATACGTTGCTCATAATAGTAGTAATAATATTTTTGGTGGTGTCGCTACATTTAATAATACACCTACAGCTAATACATCTATATCAGTTAGCTCTTATTCAGCGGGGACTGTTTTCAATGACAATATTGTGGTAACATCATCAAATGGGCAAGGAGTTCAGTTTTGTAGCAACAGCTTAACAGCATCGGTTACTTTGGCCGCAGATAAAACCATCAGCATTGGTGCAGGTGGCTTTTCGGCAGGAACATTATTGCTTCGTCAATTTACACAGATTGGTTCAACAGCACAAAACCTGGCTTTAACTGGTTCCGGCAATTTGACCTTTGGACCAAGTTCTGCCTTTGGAGGCAATGTAACTTCAATAAGTCCTACTTTATATTTCAATGGTTGCAATTTTAGCGGAACTGTAAATTCTGTCAAAACAGGAGCAACCAGCGATGGAAGCAGTGGAAACAATGTTTTCAATGACGCTAGTGTTTTTACTAATTCAGGCTCCGGTTATTTGATGTTCGGAAATGGCAATTCTGATCAATTCAATGCGGCGTCTACTTTTAATAATACGGGGAGTAGCAATATTTACGTTGCTCATAATAGTAGTAATAATATTTTTGGTGGTGTTGCCACATTTAATAATACACCCACAGCTAATACATATATCTTAGTAAGCTCGTATTCAGCGGGGACTGTTTTCAATAGTAATATTGTAGTAACATCTAGCAATGGACAGGGAGTTCAGTTTTGTAACAGTAGCGCCAGCGCAACAGTAACTTTAGCAGCAGGCAACACTATTTCGGTGGGTGCAGGAGGTTTCTCCGCAGGTACATTGCTACTAAGGCAATTCACACAAGTTGGTGCAACTCCACAAAGCCTCACCTTAACAGGATCCGGTAATTTGACCTTTGGGCCTATTTCAGCTTTTGGGGGAAATGTAACTTCAATAAGTCCTACTTTGTATTTCAATGGTTGCAATTTTAGCGGAACTGTAAATTCTGTCAAAACAGGAACAACCAGCGATGGAAGCAGTGGAAACAATGTTTTCAATGACGTAAGCGTTTTTACTAATTCAGGCTCCGGTTATTTGATGTTCGGAAATGGCAATTCTGACCAATTCAATGCAGCATCTACTTTTAATAACACTGGCAGTAGCTATATCTATGTCGCTTACAATAGCAACAACAATATTTTTGGCGGTGTTGCCACATTTAATAATACACCCACAGCTAATACATATATCTTAGTAAGCTCGTATTCAGCGGGGACTGTTTTCAATAGTAATATTGTAGTAACATCTAACAATGGACAGGGAGTTCAGTTTTGTAACAGTAGCGCCAGCGCAACAGTAACTTTAGCAGCAGGCAACACTATTTCGGTGGGTGCAGGAGGTTTCTCCGCAGGTACATTGCTACTAAGGCAATTCACGCAAGTTGGTGCAACTCCACAAAGCCTCACTTTAACAGGATCCGGTAATTTGACCTTTGGGCCTATTTCAGCTTTTGGGGGAAATGTAACCTCATCCAGCCCGGCACTTTATTTTAACGGATGTAGTTTTAACGGCTCTGTCAATTCCACCAAGACAGGTTCCACTAACGATCAAAGCCAGGGAAATAACATATTCAATGGTGCAAGCACATTTACAAACAATGGAACAGGTTATTTATTAATGACAATAAATTCCCCTGATGCTTATAACAGCGACGTTACTTTTGTGAAAAATAATTCAGGGTTAATTTATCCAAATTATAATAATAACAGTACCTATTCAGGCAATCTTACAGTTTCGTCTTCCACGGCTATTACATTTGGTGCGAACTCAGGAACGGCAACTTTTAATGGTGGAGGCTTGCAAAATATTAATGCAGTTTCCGGAACGCCCGCACCTGTATTCACCAGGTTAGTGATAAACAATACTGGCACTGGTGTAACCTTAAACAACGTTTCCATTAATGTATCCAATAATCTTACATTAACATCGGGATTGCTCAATACCTCAACAAATTATATTTTAACTATGTTGAATGGCTCTGTCACTGCGGCAGGTAGTGCTCTGTCAACCAGCTATGTAAATGGACCAATGAGATACCAGAAATCTTCATCAGGAGTTTCCACTTTAAATTTCCCTATAGGTAACAATCCTGATTGCAGGCCTGTTGTGCTGACTGTGAATCATAGTAATGGAACTCTATACACTTATGAGGCACAATTATTCAATGCAAGTGCCGCTGCTTTAGGATATACCCTTCCTCCAACTGTGGATGTTGTATCGCATATGCATTATTACACCATCAGTAGAAAAGATGCTTCCGGCAATAGTCAGCCTGTTGCAGGATTAAGTGGTAACCAAACCATACAAATATTTTTTGGGAACAATGATGTTGTGTTAGATGGAGGCGAGTTGACTATTGTAAAAAACACTTACACAGCCCCTACTTCCTGGATTGATATTGGCGGTACGGGCGGCCCGGCTTATGCTTATGGTACAAACCTGGTGGGAAGTATTACTTCAACATCTTCGCCTAGTGCTTTCAACTCTTTTTCTACTTTTGCTTTAGCAGATGATTTAGGTGGCCTTAACCCATTGCCAGTCCAGGTTATCAATTTTAATGCTCAGCTTGTAAATAATAGTAGCGTTAATTTGAGTTGGACTACTAAAACAGAAACAAACAACGATTATTTCACTATAGAAAAAAGCACCGATGCTGTTCATTTTGAATTCTTCCAAAATATTAGTTCAAAAGCATTGAAAGGTAATAGTACCACTACTTTAAATTACATTATTCACGATGCAAACCCTTTTAATGGAACAACCTACTACCGTTTAAAACAAACTGATTTTAATGGTAATACTAAATACTGGAATATAGTTTCGGTTACCCTAAATCAAAATCAGTCTGTAACCATTTATCCAAACCCAACAACAGGCACTATTTTTATAAATGGTCTTAGTTCAAATGAGAATAATCTGAAAGTAGAATGGTTAGATATAAGTGGAAGGTTAATGAGCCAGCAAAACATTGCGGTACAGGGTGGCACAGCTAAGATAAGTGTTCAACTAAGCGATGGGGTTTACATACTACTGTACATGACTTCTGATGGAAGCATGCATCAGCAAAGAGTGATCATCAGAAAATAGCAAATTAATATTTTTATAAGTGGGCCGTTCCGAAAATAAAAGGAACGGCTTTTTTAATGGACAAGTCTTTTTCTGATTATTTGGTAAAATATAAAAAGGCTCCTGTAGAAACAGGAGCCGTTTATCAAAACTAACTGCTTATGAGAAAATTTAAATTTTATATTTCTGAGAACAAAGTTAATATCGAACGTGCATATTAAATGTTAAGCTATAATCCTGTAATTAATATTAACGGTACTTTTTGATTAAAGAATCTTGATTTTTAAGAAAATAATATAGTTCTTTACTTTATGGTATTGCTTTTATACACGAATATTTATTCCATATTGAATATTTTAGTTATTAGGTATTTTGAATCCGATTTATGACTACGTCAGAAAGTTCTCATCATAAATTTCTTTTATTCAGTTATCTATTCTTCAATATACAAACTTGAAAATTAATTAAGAAGGCTTAATGATTTTTTAATGATCATTTTAAAATTCCTTCCAACACTTTGAACTTTCCATCAATCTTGCTATCAATATTCAATCCTAAAATATGCGCTATAAGTGGATAAATGTTGATGTTGGAAAAGTTATTTATAACATAATGTTCTTTAAATGCAGGGCCCCATGCATAAAAAGTTGCCTGCATTTCTGGTAATGAATTATCAAACCCATGCTCGCCATAAGAAATCTTTCTTCCTGAAAAGCTAAACCCTTTCGGTAAATTCGGAACCAATAAAATATCTCCTATCCTGTGATAGCGGTCATCTTTTTTGCGATAATGCCAGCGTTTAGGCGTATTTGTTGCCAGGTAAACATCATAATCCCTGGCGACTGCTTTTAATTTTTTATAAGTTGGTTTTATGTCTTTTTTATTTTTTGCATAAAGATGTACCAGCGAAGTTCCGGCGGCAATTACAAATTTGCTGGTATCAATCACTGAAGGCCGGGGAATGGTATGCAAAGTGTCCATATTGGTCATTCCATGGTCTGAAACCAAAATAAAATTGACGGGAAGATTTAGTTTCGCGCACATTTCATTCATCTTCTGAACGGAATGATCTATAAACTGGACAGCAGCACGGGTTTCGGGTGAATTGGTTCCATAATGATGCTCTGTATGATCAACTTCAGGGAAATAAAAGGTTATAAAATGTGGACGTTTGTCTGGTGGTAATTGCAACCATTCTTTTAAGATCTCAATCCTTCTGTCAATTGGGATAGCCTCATTATACCTGAAATAGTAAGTGGGATCTATGCCATCAATATGACTTTCGGAACCTACCCAATAAAAACTGGCGCTTAGCATTTTTTGGCGTTCTGCCAAAACCCAAAGTGGAACACCACCATACCATGTAGGATCTTCCTCTGCTTTTTTATTCCGATATCTATAAAACTGATTTCTTTTCTTGTCATAAAAAGTATTATCAACAATGCCGTGATGCGAAGGATATAACCCTGTAATGATAGAATAGTGATTAGGAAAAGTTAATGATGGATAACAAGGCTTCATTGAAAGAGCTTTTACTCCCTCCGAACTTATCTTTTTCAGGAATCCGGCATCATATTTTTCAGCAAGATCATAACGAAATCCATCTGCCGATATTAGAATAACATAGGGCTTTTGTTCCTGACCCGGTGAGTTTTCACGATTGGGAATGATATATTGAGTTGTATCCTGGGCAACGGTTTGGCTTTCAAAAACAAGTACTCCTAAAAAGAAAAGAAAAGAAATTTTAAATGCTTTATTAAACATGATATCATTTTTTGATTGAAGGTAATATTTCAAACTTTATTCAGAAATAATAAGATGATAATCATCCTAAATAAAAATCTTTTCTGACTCATTTGGATTGCTCATTTGCCGATTGGATATCAAAAAAGGCAACCAAAAAATTGGCTGCCTTTGAGTTCATTTACTGCAAACCTATAAGCCGGATTCTGTTTTCTTCCCTAACAAGTTAAGGAGAAGGTTATCATTTATCTGGCTGTTGCATCGCTGCAACAATCTAGCTGCCTACCCTTCCCGATATTCTGCAAATGCAAAAATGTAAACGAGCCGTTTACCTTGTCTTTAAAGACAAATCGGGATATACGTGGCATTGCAGAACACAAGGTTTACCCTTCCAATTTGTTACCAAAATGGGACGTGAGCTTTTACCTCACATTTTCACCCTTATCCACCTGAGGCAGACGGTTATTTTCTGTGGCACTTTCTTCCCCTCTCTTCGACAAGCTTAGAGTTGGGACCGGTTATTAGCCGGTGTGTTGCTCTTTACTGTCCGGACTTTCCTTCCCGTCCTGTCCCGATAGCTATAGGGATAGGGGACGGAACGATAACCCGGTTTGCAGTAATACAAAGATATGAATTTGAGAAAGGAAAAATTATGATAAAGTCTTATACCTAATATTGAAAAAAGATCTCTGTTGCACCAAATCCAAAGTCGTTGTGATATTGATTTGCAAACGTTCTTACTTCTTTCTTGGTTTTAAGAATTTCATGAATTTCATCCCTCAATTTTCCCTTTCCAATCCCATGAATTACGATCAGGTTGGGCTGGCGATGAGCAACTGCAAGATTATAATATTTTTCAAAATAGTTTAATTGGATTGTAAGTATTTCAAAATTACTCAGGCCTTTCCAGTTATCAGTTAATTTTTCAATATGCAGGTCAACTACAGATCTTGGAGGTTCCAGTTTTTCTTTTATTTTTGATGCGTCATAAAGTTGCCTATGCATGTTATTGTAATCAGGAATTATTTCTTCAGTTTTATCAGGATAATTTTCAAAAAGAATCATAGAGAATGTCGGTTCATTTTTTAATTTCATTTCTTCAATCTTCTGAAATAATTGTTTGGCTTTTATTTTATTAGAAACCTCAAAATGTGCTGCTTTTTTTTTGTCTGAATTTGAAAGAGAAAAATCAAACTCGAATTTGGGAGAATCATTCATTTCTTCAAAAGGAACGTCGTGCAGGTAAAATTCATTAAAAGGCAAAATGGTGTTTGATAATTCAAAATCCTGCATGCCTTTCAATTTTACCTGGTAAATAAAATAATAGGCATCTTCAGTTTGGTTGATGAGATACATCTTAAATTTCTCTACCACATCATCTTCAAAAATATCTTTGTTAAAAACAGGCAGAAAAGACAACCAAACACCGCTGGCAACTTTGTTTCCTTTCCTGGTTTCTTCTTTCTTTAAATTATCAATATACCTTTTTTTATTTTTCGGGGATTCGATTTTTTTTTCTGAGAATCTTTTAAAATAGGGGAAGTCGATCTGGTCCATATACACCGGAAAACGAACTCCATCCACATCTATCAAAATCATTTTATCATTAATGATTTCTGCCACTTCACCTTCTTCATTAGAATGTAAAAGCAATACTTTATCACCTATCTGATATTTCATACATCAAAGATAATCTGTTTACAAACGAGTAGGGTGTTATCATATTAAAGAGTAACTGATTTGTAAATATTTTTAGCTCAATTACTAAAAGTATGATATAAGCAATGAGTTGATTTCTAAGAAGTGATTACATCTGCACTTTTACTCCATAAGCCAGGTCTCCTGCATCGCCCAGGCCAGGTACAATATATCCTTTTGCCGTTAGTTCATCATCTATATCGCCACACCAGATGGTTGCCTTTGGTTCTGCACGCAAAACATACTCAATGCCAACCGTACAGGCAAGCGCACATGCAATATGAATTTCGGAAGGATTGCCTTCCCCGCGTATAAATTGGATTGTTTTTACCAAAGAAGCTCCGGTTGCCAACATAGGGTCGCAAATAATTACCACACGATTTTCCATTTCAGGGCAACTGATATAATCGAGACTTATTTCAAAACTTCCATCCGGGTTGTGTTTACGATAAGCGCTGATAAAAGCATTATCTGCCTTATCAAAGAAATTGAGGAAGCCATTGTGCATGGCGAGACCGGCGCGGAGAATAGTGGCTATTACAGGTTGTTTTTCTAAAACTTTACAAACGGATGTTCCTAAAGGAGTAGTAATTTCTTTTTCAACCCATGGTAATTTTTTGCTGATCTCATAAGCGCATACTTCAGCAACTTTTTCCAGGTTTTTCCTAAACCGCAATCTGTCGGTTTGCTCATCCACACTTCTTAGTTCGCTTAACCAGTTACTTATTAAAGAATGATTGTCGCTAAGATTTACTACCATTGTTTGATTTTTTTAGAACATTAAAGATAAGCGTCAGGGTTTAAAGTAATAAATTTGGACAAAACTAAAATTAAAAGGGGAAATTTTCTATTATGATATATCGTGCAATCGGATTAATGAGTGGCAGTTCACTTGATGGACTGGATATTGCTTATGTAGAATTTAACGAAACTGCAGGCAAATGGAATTATGAAATAAAATGCGCTGCATATATAGTTTATGAAAATGAATGGATTGAAAAATTAAAGAGTGCAGTAAATCTTTCTGCAAAAGAATATCAATTATTGCACGCTTCTTATGGCAGATTTTTGGGTGAGAGAGTTAATGAGTTTATTGAAAAATTTCAACTGCATCATAAGGTAAGTTTAATTGCTTCTCACGGCCATACTACTTTTCATATCCCTGAAAAGAGAATGACTCATCAATTGGGAGATGGTGCTGCCCTTGCAGCGAAAACTCAGCTTCCCGTGGTGAGCGATCTTCGTTCCATGGATATAGCTTTTGGCGGACAAGGTGCGCCAATAGTGCCTTTGGGAGAAAAATTATTATTTTCTGGGTATCATTATTTTTTAAATATCGGAGGAATAGTCAATGTGTCAATAAATAAAAATGATGAAATATCTGCTTATGATATCTGCCCGGCGAACCGCGTTTTAAATATGCTGGTTACTGAAAAAAATATTCAATATGATGAAGATGGAAAAATAGCTTCTGCGGGAAAAATAAACGATGATCTTTTGCAAAAATTAAATTCATTAAATTATTATTCCCTTCCTTATCCTAAATCTTTGGCAAATAGTTTTGGTACAGATATTATTTATCCGTTAATAAAAAGTTTCAATTTGAATACGGAAGATTCACTGTGTACTTATGTAGAGCATATTTCCATTCAAATAAAAAATTCACTTCAATCCCAATTCTCAAATGTTGAAATCAGGCAATTAATGATAACCGGCGGTGGAGCGTTTAATAAATTTTTAATCCATAAAATTTCAAAACATTTGCATGAAATCAATTTTGAAATTTATCTTCCTGAAGTTAAAGTAATCAATTATAAAGAAGCGTTGATAATGGCATTGCTGGGAGTTTTGAGATGGCGTGAACAAACTACCGTCTTAGCTTCAGTAACCGGAGCATCACGTAATAGTATCGGTGGTGCTTTATGGTTAGGAACAGAAGCCTGAACGTTTTTGCAGAAAATTTAATCTTTTCTCAAATCTATTTTTATTATTTTACATTTTTAAAATAACTACCAAATGAAACAATTTATTTCTTTACTATTGATTTCATCTATTTTTTTATTTGCTTGTACCACTGATAGTACTTCAAAAGAAAAAGCTGAAAAACAAAGCTATCAACTCACCAAAGATGAATTATTAAAAAAAGAACAAAAAAATCCTCAGGATTTTTTAATGGTTAGTGGATATAATAAAAAAAATATATTGGGGCAAACTGTGGTTAAAGGCACAATACTTAATAAGGCTTCCATCGCTACTTTTAAAGATGTGGAGATCAATTTATCTTTTTATTCAAAGACACAGGCATTACTGGAAACAGATAAAGAAACCGAGTATATAACTATAGGGCCCGGGCAAGCCAAAGATTTCAAAACAAAATATTTTGCTCCCAAAGGCGCGGATAGCGTGGCTTTGCAGGTTATCGGCGCTAAGGTGGTCGCCGAATAGTTTGAGTATTTAGGTAATAATCTTATTTATTATTCCTGGGTTTCTTTATAATAATTTGTTCCCCACAATTCATATCGTTTATACATCTCCGGTAATTCTGATGAAAACTCATTCCAGTTCTTGCTATCTTTTGGCGACCAAACCACTTCGCTCAATGCACTCATTCGCGGGAGTACCATGTATTCTACCTTTTGCGGATTTGACATATATTCTGTCCACACATTTCCCTGAGCTCCTAAAATGTAGTGAGCCTCTGATTTATCTAATTCTTTTGGAATTGGTTCATAATCATAAACAGTATCTAAAGGAAGAAAACCGCCAATTGTAAGGCTATCACTATTTTTTGTTTGGGCATGATCAAAATAACAATATTGCCCCGGAGTCATAATTACATTATGATGGTCTTTCGCAGCAGCGATTCCGCCTTCCTCGCCACGCCAGCTCATTACGGTTGCATTGGGAGCCAGGCCGCCTTCGAGAATTTCATCCCAGCCAATAATACTTCTTCCTTTGCTGTTAACATATTTTTCTATTCGCTGAATGAAATAACTCTGCAAACCATTTTCGTCTTTTAAATTTTTATCTTTTATTAATTTCTGGCAAAATGCAGATTTCTTCCAATAAGTTTTAGGACATTCATCACCACCGATATGAATGTATTTTGAAGGAAACAAAGCCATTACTTCATCCAATACATTTTCGAGAAATTTAAACGTGTATTCTGAAGGGCAAAATACATCCGGGAAGACACCCCAGGTTTGCTGCACCTGTTTGCCCTCACGGCTCCCGCTCCATGGGGTTTTTGGGGATATCTCTGTAGATTGATTAGGAAAGCAACTTAATTGAGGATATGCCGCAATAGCAGCAGAAGCATGCCCGGGCATTTCAATTTCCGGAATGATTGTTATGTAACGGTCCTTAGCATATTTTACAACTTCCTTTATTTGTTCCTGAGTGTAAAATCCTCCTTCGCGTTTGTCATCATTACCAGTACCCGGATAATGGCCGATGATAGTACCATTTCTAAATGCGCCAACAGAAGTCAGGCGTGGATATTTTTTTATTTGAATTCTCCAACCCTGGTCTTCCGTTAAGTGCCAGTGAAAAGTATTATACTTTTGATAGGCGAGAAGATCTATATATTTTTTAATGAAATTCACGTCAAAAAAATGACGGCCTACATCCAAATGCATTCCACGATATTGAAACCGGGGATAATCTTTTATAGCCAATTGTGGTATTTCAAAATTAATAATACCCCCCGTCGGTTTATCGGGCGGTAAAAGTTGAAGTAGTGTTTGGATTCCATAAAACACGGCTTCATCGCTCACACCTCCGATATTGATTTCATTGTCTTTTACTTGTAAATGATATTCATCTTTTTTCCTGTCACCAGGTTTCAGTAAATCAAGAGTAATGGTATTTTTTAAATGGCTATTAGAAGAAATATTTTTTATAGGAAGTGAAAATCCATATAATTTTTTAAGATAAAAGTTCAACATTTCTGCATCATGATGCACGCTACTATTAGCAATGATCATAGTTTTGGAAGTAAGATTAAAATTACCGGAATGCATTTCAAGAGATACAGGTTTTGGTATTATAACAACGGACATTTGACAAAATGATGATACAGAAATAAATGAAAGAAAGATAAGGAATAGATTTTTCATAAAAAATTATTAATTGTGAAGCTTGAGATTTATCGCAAATTACTAAAATAGATTTTCCCTTTTCAAAGTATATAGAGAATCTCATCCGGATTTTTTTGCGACTTCCCTTTTAAAAGTAGATTAGCAGCGAAGATCACATCTTCATTCCTGACCAAATAGGTATTTTCATTTTTTACAATAAATTTTTTAAATCCTTGTGGGAAAAAATATGTCAGGTTTTCTCCTTTTACATATTTTATGAAATAACGGAAGAAAATCTACCACCTTTGATTTGCCATTTGTGAAATTAGTAGAAATGTGAGATTTATCATTGCCCAATCGGTTTACAGATAAATAATCTTAAGTCATACGATTCTCCTTTTTTACTTGTTACGCTTGCGAATTCATAAAATATTATTAATTTTCTGAATCTTTTACCAAAAACTTTATCAAATGAATACAGAAGTATTTCACCACATCAACTGGCTTGCCATACTGGTGGCTGGTTTAGCTTATTTTTTCCTGGGTGCATTATGGTACATGGTACTATTTGGAAAAAAATGGAAATCGTATAATAGCCCTTTAATGAGCGATCCAAATGCAAAAAAGGGGGGGGCTGGAATTATGATTATTTCTTTTATTTTGATGCTTGTCTGTGCTTTTGGGCTTTCCCTTATTGTTACCCGATTAAATGTATCAGGCTGGCAGGTAGGATTAAAACTGGGAATTCTTACCGGCGTTTTCTTTGGCGTTACAGCGATTGGTATTTGTTATGTTTACGAAAAAAAACCATTTGGTTTGTATTTCATAGACGGATTGTACACTGTAGTGGGAAATATTATTGCTGCCATCATTGTCAGTTGCTGGAAATAAAAAATTTTGAATTGGTTTTGTAAAGAACAACAAATCCGAATCCTTACAAAAACCTTTATCATTCCGCAACCTTTGTAATCTTCAAAACATTCGTAGGCAGGTGTAAAGAAACCGGCGTGCTGCCTGTATTTACAACGACATCGCCATTTTTGAGAAAACCTCTTTCTCTTAATATTCCTATCTGGTCAAAGAAAATATCATCAAGACTTTCTTCTTCATCATAAAAAAATGCTCGCACCCCCCAACTCAAACTTAGTTGATTAATGAGACTTTTGACTTTACTAAAAATGTATAAATAAGATTTTGGACGATAACTACTGAGCATGAAAGCGGTATAGCCGCTTTGGGTCATCCCAATTAATGCATCGGCTTTTAGATCCTGGGCAAGCTTGCAGGCGCTGTAACATATTGCGTCACTAAGGAAGGAAGGGGAGTGAGGCTGTGGGGCAAGGATGTCATCCCGATTATAATCATAAGCCGTTTTTTCAATTTCCAGGATTATTTTGCTCATAGTTTCTATCACCAGTGTTGGATAATTTCCGGTAGCCGTTTCTCCACTAAGCATTAAAGCATCCGCGCCTTCCAGTACTGCATTGGCTACATCCGTTATTTCACTTCTGTTAGGCTTTACTCTATCCATCATACTTTCCATCATTTGAGTAGCCACTATCACCGGCTTTCCCCTGTGCATACATTTACGAATAATTTCCTTCTGTATCAGAGGCACTTTTTCTATTGGTAATTCTACGCCAAGGTCTCCACGGGCAATCATGATGCCGTCGCTCTCAAGAATAATATCCCGGATATTTGTGACCGCTTCGGGTTTTTCTATTTTTGCAATTACCTTTGATCTGCTTTTTCTTTCTTTTAAAATATCTTTCAACCCGATAATATCTTTTACTTCCCGAACGAATGAAAGAGCTATCCAATCCACATCCTGTCCAATAATAAAATCAAGGTCGGTAAGATCTTTCTCGGTAAGAGCCGGTAAAGAAATTTTTGTATCAGGAAGGTTAAGCCCCTTTTTGGAGGAAAGAATTCCCCCCATAACTACTTCTACGCGCACATCATTATTAGGTAATATTTTTTTGACCTTTACTTCAAGTTTCCCATCATCTATCATGATTGAATTTCCAGGCACTACATCACTATGTAGATTGGGATAGCTTACATAAATTCTCTCACGGGTTCCAATACACTTTGTGTTAGTAAATGTAAGAATATCGCCTGGATTAATTTCTAAAGCATTATTTTCTATTTCGCCCACTCTCAATTTTGGGCCTTGCAAATCGGCAAGTATGGCGATGTTGAAAGGAAGTGTAAGATTGATCTTTCTGATAATTTCTATTATCCTTGCTTTATCTTCATGGTTGCCATGTGAAAAATTTAGACGAAAAACGTTTACGCCTGCTTTTACCAATTCTACCATTGCATCAAAATTATCACAAGCGGGACCTACAGTAGCAACAATTTTTGTACGCTTTATCGTATGATCGAATGCTGCTTTTTTATCCATTCCTTTGTGCAGGTATTTACTGATATTTTTTGACATATATTTTATTTTGCCTCCCTGCTCCGTCTATGGCGGAAAGGGTTCTATGGCAAGCCCGAAAAATTTATAGCTTGCCCTGTTTTTAAAATTTGTTTATTAATTATGCTGATTTTATTATTCACGATTCGCGAATCAACTTGATAATATTTTTACAATCTTCATCCAGTCTTTACTTATTGTCTCTTTCTTTTTTATGGCCTGATCTAATGGAATATAATGCATATTATTGTTAAGTATTCCAACAAATACATTGTATTTTTTTTGCAATAAGCATTCTACTGCCGCATAGCCCATACGACTGGCGATCAACCTGTCGAAGCAAGTGGGAGATCCACCGCGTTGTATGTGGCCAAGAGTAGTAACCCTTACTTCCTGATCAGGGATTCTTTCTTTGATAACTTTTGCCAGTTCTGCTGCGCCGAATTTTTCTCCTTCGGCCACTACAATAATATTCACTAATTTCTTACGGCCATGTTTTTCCAGCAACGCATTTATTACCCCTTCCACGTCAGTCTCCTGCTCTGGAATCAAAATATTTTCCGCACCTGTGGCAATACCACTATGCAATGCAATATATCCTGAATCGCGTCCCATAACTTCTATAATAAAAAGCCTGTCATGCGCATCTGCAGTATCTCTTACCTTATCTATCGCTTCTACTGCCGTATTTACTGCGGTATCAAAACCAATAGTAAAATCAGTACCTGCAATATCTTTATCAATTGTGCCTGGAAGCCCGATACACGGGATATCAAATTCATGGCTGAAGATCTGTGCACCCCGAAAAGAACCATCCCCACCAATAATTACCAGGCCATTGATACCATGTTTTTTTAAATTTTCATAGGCTTGTTTTCTCCCTTCATAAGTATAAAATTCTTTACACCTGGCTGTTTTTAATATAGTGCCTCCACGTTGAATAATATTGGCAACGCTTTTACTTTCCATTTTAAAAATATCGTTCTCAATTAAACCGGTATATCCCCGCACTACACCATATACTTCTAAATTGTTGTAAATGCCGGTGCGTACGACAGCTCTTATAGCTGCATTCATTCCGGGAGCATCTCCTCCTGAGGTGAGGACCCCTATTTTAGTTACTTTTTTTTCCAAGATTAAATAAAATTACCAGTTAAAATGTTTTACCTTTTTTCAAAAGGCGGTCAAAAGTACACATTTAGGATTATTAATTGCAAGAAGACTTTTATGGATATAAATTACTCCTGTTTTTAAGACCAATTTTTCGATAATAAAAAATATGCAATTCGAGCTCCTAATTTACACCGGAATTTCTCAAGTTGGGGATAGATTAAATAAGAACAGTTTCAGTCTTTGTTTTAAAGACTAAAGCCGAATATTTTTTAAAAAAATCAAAGATCTTTACAAGAAATTCTAAATCTTTTATTTTGGATTAGCTTTTTACTTCTTCGTTTTTCACCAGTTCTACTTCACAGGCAATATTGATTGTATCTCCTACGAGCACACCACCGGCTTCCAAAACAGTATTCCAATTTAATCCCCAATCTTTTCGGTTTACTTTGCCATTTATACTAAACCCGGCTCTTAGCCCACCCCATGGATCTTTTATTATTCCTCCAAATTCAACATCCAGTTTTATCTTTTTTGTAATCCCTTTGATGGTAAGATCTCCCCACAATTCGTAACTGCCTTCGCCGCCAACTTTTTCAATAGTATTGGATCTGAAGGTGATTTCCTTATGATGTTCAACGTCAAAGAAATCAGCACTTTTCAAATGCGTATTACGTTGTTCTGTATTGGTTTCCAGGGAAGTCGGATTCATCCAGAAATCAATTTCTGCAGTATTGAAATCTTCCCCGGTTGTATAAATACTCGCTTTATATTCGGTGAAAATACCTTTTACATTGGTAATCATCAGATGTTTTGCTTTAAAAGCAATTTCTGTGTGTGTAGGGTCGAATACCCATTTAATTTTTGTTGCCATGTTTTCTGTTTTTTAGATCGTAATTAAATATTTAGTTTGCCAGTTTTCCAAATTTTCCACCATTGAAATCATCAATTGCTTCCTGAATTTCTTCGATAGTATTCATAACAAATGGTCCGTAAACCGCTACAGGCTCGTTTATTGGTTCTCCGCTCAATAACAATAAAATACTTTTTTTATTTGCTTTGATTTTTATAGCACCTTCTTCATTTTTAAATTGCACATATTGATGTTGGTGAACAATATCGTCTTCATTGATGGTAGCTTCGCCTTCCACTACTAATAATCCTGTATTGTAACTTGCCGGCAGATCGAATTCTGATTCTCCATTTTCATCCAATCTGATGTCATACATTTCTACTGGTGAGAAAGTTTTTGCAGGTCCTTTTACACCGTTATATTCTCCGGCAATTACCAATACATTCCCTTTGCCGTTTTCTATTTCGTAATTCCCTTTTTGTTCATTGAGTATTGATTGGTATTTAGGTGTTGACATTTTATATTTCCTGGGCAAATTCACCCATATCTGAGCCATCTCAAATACACCACCTTTTTTGGCAAACTCTTTTTCATGATATTCTTTATGCAGAATACCCGATGCAGCGGTCATCCATTGCACATCACCAGCATTTATAACGCCACTATTTCCGGTACTATCATTATGGGCCACACTACCCTTGTACGCAATAGTTACGGTTTCAAATCCACGATGCGGATGTACGCCCACACCGCGTGGTACTGTTGTAGGAGTAAAATTAAACTCAGGATTAAAATCCATCAGGAAAAAGGGACTCATTCTGTCACCAAAACTACCACCACCCGGAGAAAAATTAACTACTTTAAATCCATCGCCCACCATGTGCGGACTTGAAGGAGAAAGTAATTCTTCTATTGATCTATATTTTTTCATCACTTAATAATTTAAACCACAAAATTAAAATCACACAATAGTCTTGCCAATAATGCAGGTTAAGAAATAAAGTTAATTTAGATTAAGAGATCAATAAGCCACAAGGTGTCTAACTGAATGGTGTTGAAGATTTTTATTTTTCCCGAAGAAACTGTGATTTCATTTTGCTAAAGAATTCTGGGGTAATTCCCAGGTAAGAAGCAATTTGATTTTGTGGAATTCGCAGGTTCCACTCAGGATATTTTTCGATGAAATACTGGTACCGTTCAGTCGCTGAAAAACAAACATTATGCAGGATCCTTTGCTGATGCGCTATGTACGCATTTTCCAAAATCATTCTTGAAAAATGTTCATACTTAGGAATCTTTTCGTAAAGAAGATCCATGTCAGTTTTTGAAATCAGTAATATTTCAGAATCTTCCAGCGCATCTGTATTCATCATAGTAGGAGTTTGATTTTTCAAACTTTCTATATCACCAATCCACCAGCCTTCTGTAGCGAATTGAAATACATGTTCTGTACCATTATTATCAATGGCATAAGTTCGCAGACAACCTTTATTTACAAAAGTGGTGTACTTGCAAATATCTCCTTCCTGGTAAAGAAATTGTTTTTTCCTGATCTTCTTTTCGCGCAGCAAAGAAAGAAAAAAGGGAATTTCTTCCTCGGTAAATGTGATGTATTTGGAAATAGTGTCTAAGATCAAATCAGTCTTCATCTTACGAATGTAAAGAAGTTTATTATGAGTGAAAGTTTTTAGGCGATGTTTATAATTATCCAAACCGGATTTTTTATTTGCTTTCCAAATACTCATTCCTTTTTTACATCAAAAAATAGTTACGGATACTTTTAAAATTATTTCTATATTTTTAGCACCTTAAAAGTTTACCAAATATGCCTCATCCGCTTTTTCGTAAAAAAAGTATTACCGCCATTTTAGCCGATGCGGAATCCGGTCTTTCAGATGCTACCCATTCTGCTTCAGGATTAAAAAAAGTATTGAGGGTACGCGATCTTACAGCTATGGGAATTGCTGCTGTAGTAGGTGCAGGTATATTTTCCACCATCGGAAATGCGGCATTTCAAGGCGGCCCGGGAGTGTCACTTTTATTTATTCTTACAGCGATATGTTGCGGATTTTCTGCATTATGTTATGCAGAGTTTGCCTCGCGAATTCCTGTAAGCGGCAGCGCATACACTTATGCCTATGCCTCTTTCGGAGAGTTGATTGCCTGGATCATTGGATGGGATCTGCTGATGGAATATGCCATCGGAAATATTGCAGTTGCCATTTCATGGAGTCAATATTTTGTAAATCTGCTTGAAGGTCTTCACATTCATGTTCCACCATTTTTAACTACCGATTACTTAAGTGCATCACGCGCATTCAAAGAAGCATCCGGGGAATTAGCAAAAGGAGGAACTCTTCAAAGTCTTTCCCAAAGCGTACAATCAGGATATCGTGCATGGATGGATGCACCGCATTTAGGAAATTTTAAATTGATCGCAGATATTCCTGCGCTTGCGATTGTATTCTTTATCACATGGCTTGTTTACAGAGGCATCAAGGAAACACGCAAGGCAACCAATCTTATGGTCGGATTTAAGATCATCATTCTTATTGCTGTAATTGCAATCGGATGTTTTTATGTGGCTCCTGCTAACTGGAGTCCTTTTTTACCAAATGGTTTTGGGGGCATGATGAAAGGTGTATCGGCTGTGTTCTTTGCCTATATTGGATTTGATGCGATATCGACTACTGCTGAAGAATGTGAAAATCCGCAAAGGGATTTGCCGCGGGGAATGATCTATTCTCTTATAATATGTACCATACTTTATATTGCGGTTGCTTTTGTTTTAACAGGAATGGTATCTTACAATGAATTGCAAGTGGGCGATCCATTAGCTTTTGTTTTTAAAAGGGTTGGGCTCAACCAGATAAGTTATATCATTTCTTTCAGCGCAGTGATTGCCACGGCAAGTGTATTACTTGTTTTTCAAATGGGTCAGCCGAGGATATGGATGAGCATGAGCCGCGATGGTTTGCTGCCGAAGGCTTTCAGCCGTATTCATCCCAAATATAAAACGCCCTCTTTTGCAACAATAGTAACAGGACTTTTCGTGGCGATACCCGCATTGTTCCTAAATTTAACCGAAGTAACTGACCTAACCAGCATCGGTACTCTATTTGCGTTTGTGCTTGTATGTGGTGGTGTACTTTTATTGCCCAAAAGAGAAGAAGGAGAAGCAGCACCAAAATTTAAAATCCCATATGTCAGTTCTCAATTTATTGTTCCGGTTTTATTTATTGTGGGAGTATTTATTTTCTGGAAAAATTTTTTAGGATTATTTGATTTCAGTCAAGGCTGGGAAGTTTTTCGTGATAAATTGCCTTTCTTCTTATTTGTAATTCTTTCCGTTGCCTTAACTATTTCCTCTTTTGTAAAAAAACTTTCTTTGATTCCTGTTCTTGGCCTTGCCAGTTGTTTTTATTTAATGACAGAGTTGGGTTATACTAACTGGTTGAGATTTATCATTTGGTTGATAATCGGGTTGTTTATTTACTTTTTATATAGCAGGCAACATAGTAAATTGGGAAAGGTGGATTAAAATTTTAAAAATTCTCATTAAGGTTTTTGTTGATGGCTTCACTTTACAAATTCATTCATTTTTTTCATCCATTAACTGAATTCCCTCTTTTGCAAATATTATTTTATGAAGCTTATACAAATTGCCGGTTGTCATTTTAAAAGTCTTTTTGCTCATGGCGAAGAATGCATAAATATCTTCCGGAGAAGATTTATCATGATAAGGAAGAAAGCCGTTATTTTCTTTTAACAAACGTAATATTTTTCCTGTTTCATCTTCTACTCTTTGGTAACCCGGTCTTCCTGCGGCAACATCTATTTTGTTTTCGGGTAAAATGTTTTTAATAAATCCTTTAAACCGATCGCCGATAGAAATATTTCTATACACTTCATTGTTATGCAAAATACCTTTATGGATATTATTGATGATGACTTCATAACCAATGTCTGTTTGGCGATATACCGTTAAATCAACCAATTCTTTTTCTTTAACAGAAAGATTTTCATTTGATAAGAAAGGTTCTAATTTTTCTGTGGCAGCCAAACGACCCGTTTTTTCATCTATTACTATTTTTACCAGGTATTCTCCGTTGGGAATCATAAAATTTTTCATTTGTGATTTGGGAATAAAAAGATCTTTCATTAATCCCCAATCCAAAAAAGCGCCCTGGTTGGTAACATTTACCGCTTTTAATTTTACAATATCACCCAATACGCCAAAGGGTCTTTGAGTAGTGGCAATGGGCCTCTCTTCACCATCATGATATAGGAAAACTTTTATGTCATCCCCGATTTTTAAACCCTGAGGAACAAAACGTTTTGGTAATAGAATTCCTGCATCACCATCTTCAAGAAAGACACCCATGGATTTTTCTTTGATAACTTTCAATAAATTGTATTCACCTATTTTCACCAAAATAAAAGTATTTTTAATGGTGGTAAAAGTAACAAATAAGCAGTTATTGTTTAGCAAGATGGATGGATCATGCGTAATACAAAATTTAAAAGATAGTAAGGAAATTATCTTATTCTTTTAAACGCTCATAAATTTCCACACTTTGGGAACTATCGGGGTAATTGATAATTTGTTTATAATTGTCAGTGCCGGTTAATTCGTAATTGACTATAAATGAATGACCTGCTACAATCGGAAAAGAAGAATTAAGGTCTGTTTCTTTTATTTTATTAACACCTGCAGTATCAAAAGTTCCGAATCCAATACCGGTTTGAGCTGAAGCTGAAGCTGAAGCTGAAGGAGCATCTTTTACTGTCTGCCCAAACATAAAATAACCTTCATAAAAAGCTTTATATTGTGTACGGTTATTTCTTGTGGTATCATTTCCCTTGATTGTATATGATTCTAACTCTTTCCAAATCCCGTCTAAAGGACTTTTTAGTGAAATTCCCACTTTCTGATAAACCTCGGTCAGTTTTGACATTTGGCTGTCGATCATAATTTGAGGAATTATCTGGTTGTAGCCGTCAGTCGTAGTTGTCATATTTACTTTATAACTCGGACTGGTACTATCGGCAATAGAACCGCTTGCCCTGAAGATTGTATTTTCTGTTACTCCGCTGGTATCTGAAGTATAAGAACCTACTCCAAATCCGGAAATAGAATCAGCGGGATTCAACTGTGTGTACATATAAAAATGATCTGTATAAATTTTTAATTGTTTCAGATCTGTATTATTAGTAGCCTTATTATTAAAATTTACTGTTTGGGAGACCATTAAATAGGTTCCCGGCATTTTTGGAGCTTGCTTTTTTGATGAGGTGCAACTTGCGGCTAATAAAGCTAAAATGCTAATTTTTAAGTATTTCATAATAAAAAGTTTTGAGTTTAATTACAAATTAACAATTTTTTTTGATATTGCGGTATTTTAAAATAGTCTTTACATTTAAAGTATCTTTACCGCTAAAAAAGTTCTGGCGTTACCACTAATTTATAAAAAATTCCAATCCCTTTCACCCAAATCTTATTGGAAAGAAATTCTGGCAGCATTAATGATATTGCTTGCTTTTATTTTTTTCAGAAGCGAACGAAAGGAATTATTTCAAATAATCCCAAATATAGAAAACGCTAATCCGTTTTGGCTTTTATCAGGTCTTACAGTTACTTTCCTTTATGTTCTTTTTCAAAGTGGGATATATGTGAGCAGTTTTGCTTCTATCGGGCTTCCTTTAAAATGGATAGATTCAATAGAACTCTTTCTAAAAAGGAATTTTTTAAGTATTTTTTTGCCGGCAGGCGGAGTAAGTTCCCTCGCATATACTCCTATTCAATTAAGAAAAAGAGAATTCAATAAAACACAGATTCACCAGGCAAGCGGTTTGTATGGTTTTGCCAGTTTATTTACCGTTTTTTTAGTGGGTTTTCCCGTTGTTATTTTGTTTGCCTTTTCAGGAAATAAACACACAAACAGCGCATGGCTTGGCCTTTTGATAGTTGTGATTATTTTATCAGGTTTACTCTGGATTACAAAAACCCTTAAAGCAAAAGGAAATTTATATGCATTTATAGTAAGAAAAATTCCACGTTCAGGTCCATTAATTGATGAACTTCTTGCAGCGAATATAAATAACAAAAAATATGCAGGGGCTATATTCTTCTCGACAGGGGTAGAATTTACAGGCATATTTCACGTCTATATCGCCATGCTTGCCCTGGGGGTTCCCGCCTCTTTTCCTGTTGCTGCTATCGCATATATTGTTTCCGTATTATTAATGATCACTTCTCCTTTTTTACGTGGATTGGGAGCTGTGGAATTAATGTTGGTCTATGTTTTGGAATTATATGGTTATTCTACTATTCAGGCACTTTCAGTTACCATTTTATATCGCGTATTTGAATTCTGGCTACCGATGGTACTGGGTATATTGGCATTTGCCTGGCGAGGCAGACATTTATTCATAAGAATTGTTCCCGCCTTGCTCATTTTTACGCAGGGAATTTTAAATATTATTTCAGTTGTAACACCTCCTATCCATTTACGGCTCAAACTCATCAGGGAATTTATTCCATTGGAAGCCATTAATGCTTCTAATATATTGGTCTTATTTACAGGACTGGCTTTATTAATTACTTCAGCATTTATGCTCAAAGGATTAAAAAATGCCTGGCGTATAGCTTTGTTGCTTTGCGTATTTTCTCTGATTGGTAATATTACCAAAGCTCTGGATTATGAAGAAGCTACTTTTGCAGGAGCCATAATTATTTTATTATTATTGAGTCGAAGCCAATACCGTGTGCGGAGCAGTGTGAAATGGATAAGACTTGGTATTTTCTCAGTATTGATTGTGTTTTTATCCGTTATGATCTTTGGATACTTTAGCTTTTATTTTATTGATAAAAAGCACTTTGGTATTGACTTTACATGGAAGCAATCACTGACGAATACTTTTCAGATATTTTTTTTAGGGGGCGACGATTCGCTTCATCCACTCACTCCTTTTGGGCATGAGTTTATTTTACTCATCCATTCACTTGGATTTTTAAGCTGGGGGTTTCTTTTATTTACAATTATTAAACCTTTTGTAAAGATTGATAGTGAAACAGATTTTAGCAGGGAAAGAGCAAAAGCTTTGTTGGAAGAATATGGCAATTCTTCTATTGATTATTTTAAAATTGCTGAGGATAAACTTTTTTACTTTTCTGAACTTCACGATGGATTTGTTTCGTACCGCATTTCTAATGGTTTTGCAATAGGCCTTGAAGATCCGGTTTGCGCTGAAGAAAATAAATTGGAAGTATTGGAAGAATTTTATTTGCAATGCAAAAAAATGGGGCTTCGCGTTGCTTTTTACCGTGTGGACGAAAACAGTATTGTATGGTTTAATCAATTGAGGAAACAAAAAATAATCATAGGGCAGGAAGCTATTCTTGATGCCCAAAATTTTACCCTGCAGGGAAAAGACAAACGTTCTTTGCGCAATGGGCTCAATAGTCTTGAAAAGAAAGGATTTATTACCCAAATCCACTTTGCCCCGCAGAAGAATGAATTGGTAAAAGAGTTACAGCTTATTTCCGACCAATGGTTACAAGCGTTTGAAAAAGAGGAGCAGGTTTTTAGCCAGGGAATGTTTAATGCTGATGAATTAATGAAGCAGGATATTATAACTATTGTTAATGATGAAGGGGAAATAGCGGCATTTTTAAATATTATACCAGACTATTCGCCGGAAGAATGTACCTACGATTTGATAAGAAAAAAGAGCGATGCCCCCGGTGGTTGCATGGATGCACTAATCATAAAAATGATAGACTATGCCAAAGAAAAGCAATTCAAATACATTAATCTTGGTATGGTGCCAATGACTGGAATTACTGACCCTCAAAGCCCATCCGAGCAAATCATAAAATTTGCAGGTGAAAAATTAAAAAGATTTAAGCATTTCCAGGGCCTGCGCGATTTTAAAGAAAAATATGCCACTATATGGGAAAATAAATATTTGGTCTATGAAAATGATTTTGACCTGATACAATTACCGGCTGCTCTCAATAAAGTAATGACACCTTAAAATATATTTATGAAAAGATCAATGATTTGGATTCTGTTTTCTTTCACGGCAATTATCAATATTTCTTTCTCATCTGCCGGCAAATTACCAATAACAGAATGGAAAGCTCCTAACAATGATAAACCTCTTCTATTCTATATTTCAGGAGATGGAGGAATTAATAAATTTTCTACCGGTTTATGTGAATCTTTTAATCAAAAAGGATTTGACGTGGTAGCATTAAATTCAAGATCTTATTTTTATAATAAAAGGACACCCGAAGAAACTGCCAATGATATTTCAGAGTATTTATCTGAAAAATTAGCCGGAAGAGTCAATCCAAAAGTTGTTTTTTTAGGATATTCTTTTGGTGCCGATGTATTACCATTTGTGCTAAACAGGTTATCTAAAAATATTGCCGATGAGGTAGAAATTTCCTTTATTATGGCTTCTTCCGGAAGTACTGATTTTGAAATTCATTGGCTGGATATGTTAGGCAGTGGTAGAAAAAGAAGTATAGATGTGGTTTCAGAAATTAACAAAATACAAAATCAAAAAATAGTGATTATTACAGGAAGCGACGATAACAATCTTGATATTAAACGAATAAGTTTAAACAAATATACTCTTGTGGTATTACCAGGCGGACATCATTTTGATAATGATATCGATGACATAGTACAAAGGATTCTAAGATATATTTAGGAATCAATTTTAATAAAAAGATATTTTTGGGAGAAACAAATTTTAATCTAAAAAAATAATTAAAATTGAAGCATGAATAACCGTTTCAAATTTTTGACTATTTTATTTGCTTTCATTACTTTATCTGCTTTGATTGTGCATTTATTTGAATTGGGGGTAAAAATTAATTTATCTAAAGAGGACTATCATAGTGTGCAAAATATTTATAGAGAATGGGCCTGGTTGGGTGTTTTTGAAATCGGGTCAATTCTATTAACGGCAATATTGACTTTTAAAGAGAGAGAAAATAAAAAAATATTTCCTTATTTAATGATTTCTTTCGTATGCTTTTTGGTAAGTATTATTTTCTTTTTTCTTTTTACATTTCCGGTGAACGGGGCTACTTCTAATTGGACCCAAATGCCACAAGGATGGGATATATTAAGGCGAAAATGGGAATATTCTCACGCAATCAATGCTACACTTTACCTTACGGGATTTGGGTTTTTAATTGGCGCCGTGTTGTCAAAGAGACAGGTTGAATGAAGAAGCCAAAATGAGTGAAATTATTCGCGGTTGCATAAAATAAAAAAAGTATGATCCGGAAAATATTTTTTGGTATGAGCAGCGTATAGAGCCTCTTTGAGATGATTTCTACTTTATTTCATCACATTTCCTCTGGGCCCTCTTCTAATCCCTTAACCCAGATGAATTTCTAAGCAATTTCTACAGAAGCCTTATGAAATGCGATTATCCTTCTTCCAATTAATAACACCACAAAGCTGCTCACTGCACATGTGCACATTACCGCGGCCATCGGCATGGCAGTGCCATTGGAAAATATGCTTACTAATGCGGTTGAAAGCGCACCGATACCGAGTTGTATAGCACCCATCAATGCAGAAGCAGTCCCCGCATTTTTGCTGAATGGAGCGAGGCAAAGTGCAGATGAATTAGGGAATGCAAAACCCTGGGTACTTAGAAAAACCCATATCAAAAAGATTGTTGAAAATAATCCTAAGAGATGAAACCAGGTTCCCAAAACCAAAGCAAAACCAGCAAGGCATTGACAAAACAATGTGGCCCTGATAATTTGTTCGCTTGTATATTTTCTTAGTAATAAAGTATTTACCTGGCTTGCAGCAATCAGTCCCATAGCGATGAAAGCAAAAATCCATCCGTAGTGTTTATCAGATACATGATATAATTCCATAAATACAAATGGTGAACCCGCGACGTATGCGTACAAACCGGATGAAGCGATCGCTCCGGCAAATGCATATGTATAAAACTGGGGCACTTTGGAAACTTCCAAAAATCCATTAATAATGGGTCGTGGTAGCAAAGACAATGAAGCTTCAGGTTTCCTTCCCCCGGGTAATTTAAAATAAACCAATAAAAGAGTTACAGCAGCGATAGATGCCAGTACAAAGAAAATAGACTGCCACCCGAATAAGGAGCTCATGTATCCGCCTAAAGTAGGCGCTACGATTGGTGATAAAGCAAGCACCAACATCAGCAAAGAAAATATTTTTGCATTTTCTTCAATCGGAAAAATATCTCTAACTAATGCGCGGGAAGCCACCATTCCGGCACATGATCCTAATGCCTGTAAAAATCTGATTGCTATCAATGCGTTGGCCGTAGGTGCATAAGCACATGCGATTGAAGTAAACAAATATACAACCAGGCCGATGTATAAAGGTTTTTTTCGTCCATATTTATCGAGCAGTGGGCCATAGATCATCTGGCCTAAAGAGATACCAATAAAAAAACTAGTAATGGAAAGAGTAATGTGAGCAATCGTGGTATGAAGATCCTGGGCTATTTCCGGGAATCCTGGTAAATACATATCAATAGAAAAGGCGCCCATAGCAGAAAGTAGTCCCAGCGTAAATATGGTATAAAACCTTTGCCTTCCTTTCATATTTATACAAAGATAAATTTATATAGGAGATTTTGCATCTCTGCAATCGCGGGCATTACTAAAACAGAAATATAAAATAAGAATCTTATTTCTTTTTTTAAGAGATACCACGCACCGTAAGCCCGTGTTTAATGGGTTCTTCATATTTGATTTAACTTTACCAACCTTAACCCTTTTGATAATACCTTATAAATGTTACTCAACAAATTGCAAATTCTCTGCGTAGTGGTACTCCTGGGTAGCTTTACTTCCTGCGCACAGAAAAACTCATCAAAAGAAAGCAAAAAATTTATGTACACCAATGCACTAATACACGAAACGAGTCCCTATCTTTTACAACATGCCCATAATCCGGTTGACTGGTATCCATGGGGAAAAGAAGCACTGGACAAAGCAAAGAAGGAAAACAAAATGTTACTCATCAGTGTTGGATATGCCGCTTGTCATTGGTGTCATGTGATGGAACGCGAAAGTTATGAAGACACTACAGTTGCCAACATCATGAATGAAAATTTTATTTGTATCAAAGTAGATCGGGAGGAAAGACCTGATGTGGACCAGGTTTACATGAATGCCGCTTACCTTATTAACGGAAGTGGCGGCTGGCCTTTGAATGCATTGGCAATGCCAGACGGTAAACCATTTTTTGCAGGTACTTATTTCCCCCAAAAAAACTGGATACAATTGCTGGAATATTTTTCTAATCTCTACAAGACTGACAGGGCAAAACTACAGGAACAGGCAGATAATGTCGCTAAGGGAATCAGGGATATTGAAAATGTCCCAATGAATAAAAGTGATGTTTCATACAACCTGAATACTCTTGATGAAATGTTCTCAGGGTTTAGTAATAAAATAGACATGGTGAATGGTGGTACAAAAGGAGCTATGAAATTTCCTATGCCTGATACCTGGGAATATCTTTTACAATATCATTATCTGGGTGGTAATAATGAAGCGCTTAAAGCGGTAGAAACTACATTAGATAATATGGCTAAAGGTGGAATTTACGACCAGGTTGGAGGTGGTTTTTCAAGATATTCCACAGATTCTCTCTGGCATGCCCCTCATTTTGAAAAGATGCTTTATGATAATGCGCAGCTTGTAAGTCTTTACAGTCATGCTTTCCAGGTCACTGGGAATCCTTTATACAAAAAAACAGTTTATGAAACGATTGACTTTGTAAAACGTGAACTCACTTCTCCGGGAGGTGGATTCTATTCTTCTCTGGATGCAGATAGCGAAGGAAAGGAAGGTAAATTTTATGTGTGGAAGAAGGAAGAAATTCAAAAGATTTTGGGAAAAGATGCTCCTCTTTTTTGCGACTATTTTGGTATAACTGAAAGAGGCAACTGGGAGTCGGGAGAAAATATTCCGGATATTAATTTGGGTGAAGAAAACCTTGGTAAAAAATATAACCTTACAACGGATCAACTGAATGAAAAAATTGATTCCTTGAAAAATATAGTATTTGAACAAAGAAAAAATAGAGTTCGTCCCAATACCGATAATAAAATATTAACCTCATGGAACGCTCTTATGGCAAAAGGTTTCATAGATGCTTATCGTGCCTTTGGCGATAAAAGTTTTTTATTGTCTGCAAAAAGAAATATCAATTTTCTTTTGAAGAATATCGTAAGAAAAGATGGAGGATTGTACAGGAATTTTACTGACGATGAGGCCACCATTCATGCTTTCTTAGATGATTATGCCTTTTTAATAAATACACTGATCAATTATTACCAGGTAAGCTTTGATGAAACCTATTTGCAGAAAGCATATAGTCTTACCCGTTATGTAGAAGAACATTTTTTTGATAGAGCCTCCGGAATGTTTTTTTATACAGATAATCAATACAGTAATTTGATTGCCCGCAAAATGGAAGTTTCTGATAATGTAATTCCTTCGTCTAATAGTGAGATGGCAAAAAACCTTTTGCTTTTAAGTCTTTATTTTGAAAATAAGAATTATGAAGAACAGTCTGCTCAAATGGTAAAGAATATTTCGGAAGATATGCAAAAAAGCCCGGGCTATTATAGCAATTGGGCGCAGGTGATGGTTTTGGAGATTCATCCTCCTTATGAAGTGGCAATTGTGGGAGATGACTGGCTGCAAAAATTATCCGATATGCAAAAAAAATATTTGCCAAATACTATTTATCTCGGAGGTAAAAACGAAAGCGATCTTCCCTTGCTGGAAAATAAATTAATGAAAGGTAAAACGATGATTTATGTGTGTGAAAATAAGACTTGTCAGCGACCAGTAGAAGAAGCATCAGAGGCATTGAAGCAGATAAAGTCAAAGAGATAATATTTATTCTTCATTTGGAGAATAGCAAAGAAGTTTTGAGTATATTATCATATCAAGCGGATTTTTTAAGAAGGGAATTTTTTTAATCATTTAACAAATGTTTTTGTTTTAATCTATGCGTACCATTTCCTTATCAAAGATTCCATCAGATAATCTTTTAGAAGTATTTTTGCAAACCGTTTTAAGTTTATTTCAAATTGTTTCTAAGTGAAGAAAGGGTTTTTTTTAATCATTACTCTATTGGTAGAACATTTTTGTTTTGCTCAACAAAAACATACTATTAGCGGAACTATTACGGATCATAAAACCGGAGAAACTCTTATTGGTGCAACTATCGTTTTGATAGAAAATCCTGATTTGAGCGTATTAAGCAATGGTTACGGATTTTATTCTATTACCGCTCCTGAGAAAAATTACATTTTGGTGGCCAGCTTTTCAGGCTATAATAATGATACTATCAAAATTTCCCTGACTAAGAATATGATGCTACCTATTGAGCTGACACCTGCAATAACTCAATTGCAGAATATAGTTATTTCAGGTAGAGGGAATGATAATATTACCCAGACCTTGCCGGGAATGCAAAAACTATCCATGGAGGAAATAAAAGATGTGCCTGTTATTTTTGGCGAAAAAGACATCTTAAAAACGATTCAGTTGCTACCCGGTATTAAATCTGCAGGTGATGGCTCAACAGGATTTTTTGTTCGTGGCGGATCCGCTGATCAAAATTTAATTTTATTGGATGAAGCTACTGTCTATAACGCTTCACATTTGCTGGGATTTTTTTCTACATTTAACTCGGATGCTATCAAAGATGTTACCATTTATAAAGGCGATATGCCAGCACAATATGGCGGGCGTTTATCTTCGTTATTAGATATTAGAATGAAAGATGGGGATGATAAAAATTATAAAGTATCTGGTGGGATAGGGCTGATAGCCTCCCGTTTAAATATAGAAGGCCCGATCGTAAAAAACAAAGGATCGTTTATGATAAGTGCCAGGCGCACTTATGCCGACTTATTTCTGAAGCTTTCAAAAGACAGCAACATTAATAAAAGCATACTTTATTTTTACGACATTAATACCAAAGCCAATTACCAGTTCGGTGAAAAAAACAGGTTATTTTTATCAGGTTATTTTGGAAAGGACGATCTCGGTTATAGCAATCAGTTTGGAATTAAATGGGGCAATACCACCGGTACACTCAGATGGAATCATATTTTCAGTAGTAAATTATTTTCCAATACTTCATTAATTTATAGTAATTACAACTATAATATTATTATTAACCAGACAACGAATAATATTGAAATAGTTTCTAAAATAAAAGATTTTTCATTAAAAGAAGATTTGCAATATTTCGCAAGCAGTAAAAACAAAATTAATTTTGGTTTCAATTTAACGGAACATGTATTTACACCCGGTGAGATTCAAACTTCCTTCACCTCGAGTTATAATCCTTTAAATCTGCAAAATAAATACGCATTGGATGGTGCTGCATATATTAGTGATGAATGGAAAGTTTCAGACAAAATAAAATTCAATACAGGATTGCGATTATCTTCCTTTAATATAATGGGCCCTGGCAATTTCTATACTTACGATGCTAATGGTAATGCAATTGATACGGCTACTTATTCCAGGGGAAAAATCGTAAAATCGTATTGGAATCTTCAACCCCGGTTTGCGGCAACTTACCAGTTGAATAAATTGAGTTCTTTGAAAATATCTTATTCCCGTAATGTGCAAAATCTTCATCTGCTTTCCAATTCAACTGGTGGAAATCCTACCGATTTGTGGATACCAAGCAGCAATAATGTAAAGCCGGAAATTTCTGACCAGGAATCATTTGGTTATTACAGGAACACCACCCATAATAAATATGAATTCTCGGCAGAAATTTATTACAAGTTTTTACAAAATCAAATTGATTACAAAAACGGGGCTCAACTTGTGGCCAATGAAAATGTCGAATCTGAATTACTTTATGGTATAGGCAGGGCTTATGGTCTGGAACTTTATGCAAAAAAGAATTATGGAAAGTTAACCGGGTGGATAAGCTATACTCTTTCACGCACAAAAAGAAAGATAAATGGAATCAATAATGATTCATGGTATCCTGCCACCCAGGATCAAACGCACAATGTTGCTGTAGTAGCGATATTTAAGGCGAGCGAAAAATGGACATTTTCTTCTGATTTTGTGTTCAATACCGGTAATGCTGTTACCTGGCCTTATGGGAAATATGATGTAAACGGGCAAACCGTATTTTATTATACACAAAGAAATAGTTACAGGATGCCTTCATATAACCGGCTAGATGTAAGTGCTACTTTAGAAGGAAAGAAAACAAGAAAATATGAAAGAAGCTGGACGTTTGCTGTGTATAATGCATATGGAAGGGAAAATCCTTATTTTATTCAATTTCAAAACAATCCCGCGAATCCCGAAGAAACGCAGGCGGTTCAATATTCATTATTCAGGTGGGTTCCATCAGTCACGTACAACTTTAAATTTTGACACGAATGCGAAACTTGAAAATAAAATATTTTTTTGAAGGATTTTTAATAATCTCGGCTTTCTACGGATGCAAAAAAGTAATAAATGTAAATCTGCAAAATGCAGGCACACAAACTGTTATTACTGGTGAAATAAATGATAAACCCGGGCCTTACACAGTAAGGATTTCAAAGTCGGTAAATTACTCTTCGGATAACGTTTTTCCTCCGGTATCGGGTGCTTTTGTAACTATAACTGATAATGGTTTGGTTGATACCTTGTCTGAAACTTCGCCGGGTATTTATTCAACCCATACCATACAAGGTAAACCGGGAAATAATTATTCGCTTTTTGTTTCAATAGATAACAAGATATACAAGGCAACTTCTACTATGCCTAATCCTGTCTATTTAGATTCAATAAGCTTTGTAACAGGAAGAGATAGTGATATTTATGCAGTTGCTAACTTTCAGGATCCGCCCGGCGTGGCCAACTATTACCAGTTTATTGAATATGCAAATGGAATTCAATTCGGTAATGGCAGAGGGAATTCTGTTTTTAGCGACCGCTTATCGGATGGGAGATATATCAATCGGGTTTTATACGATGATAGTACAGATATAAAATCGGGGATTGTTTTAAAAGTACAGATGAATTGTATTGATGAAAACGTGTATAATTATTTTGATCAACTTTATCAGATATCTGGAAATGGAGGTGGCTTTGCAAGCCCTACTCCTTCTAATCCAACCAGCAATATTAGTGGAGGAGCCTTGGGGTATTTCAGCGCGTACACAGAAAGCAGCCAGAGAGTGGAAATTCCTTAAAGTGAATTCCTTTATCAATTAGTAATAGTTGTTCAAACAGTAAACTAATCTTTTTTGAAGGTTCTTTTTTCATGTGTTTTTGAAAAAAAAATTCCAAAAGTAAGAGAAGAAATACAAAAAAATGTCCCGGATAAGCGGGACATTTTTTTAAGATTTTAACTGCAATAATTTTAGCAGTTCGTGGTTCAAGATTCATTAAAGCTTACACATTTCATATGTGTTATTAGTTTTTCGGATAGAGAATTTTGAATAGTGATTTTTTAAAGTTTTTTTTGGGAAGAATCGGATAAATCTGTTTTTTAGATTTCGGTTTTTCTTTAGATAATTGTTTTTTGGTTTTTTTGAGATGACTGGATTTTTAGTTTTTTAAAAATTTCGGATTCTTTTTTATTTAGATGATTGATTTTTTAGTTTTCTCAGGATTTTTGGTTCTTGAAGCGTTTCGTCCCGCTTTCTGATATAAAGATGCAATGCTTTTGCAAATATTATCGTGCATTTTCGCTGGAATGGCCTTTTTTTTCGATCAAATGGAATATTTCGACGTTTAGCGGTTTTTTATGCGAAGGATCCTCTTGTTGGTTTATGAATTTTAATTTTCCGTAATCAGATATTGAAATAAAAAACCGGTACATATTAATATCGAAATTTTATTCTTTTAGAATGATGCTAATAAAAAAAATGTCCTCCGAAGAGGAACATTTATTTTTAATACCCCGGTAAGAAATTGAGCAGTTGGTTTTGGTTTATGATTTTTAAAAACACACTTTAAAGTTCTGTGCGATTCTTTTTCTGATACAAAGATGCAACGCATTTGCAATTGTTGCCTCCTCTTTTCGGTGAATATATTTTTTATTTCGATGAAAGGGAAGATAAATGCGATTAATCGCGATTTTAAATCAAACATTTTCAATTTTTAATCTTGTACTTTTTGTTAAACCGGTATAGGTATAGTAATGAAGCTATATAAAAAAATTCCTCCAAAAAGGAATATTTTAATACCCGGGTAAGAAATTAAGCAGTTGGTTTTGGTTAAATGTATTTTTTTAAGAGAGAGATTTATATGATTGTGTTTCCCATGAGTCAAATCAACTTTCACTTCAAAAGGAAAATCGTTTTAATTCATCAAAATGTTATTCAAAATGACATTTCATCAATACACACCGGAGAAGTCTATTGCTTTAATTAAAGGTATTTATCAAGAAACTTGAAACAAGGATGAAAGGGGAAATTAGGTAGTGGTTTTATTTTATCTCCAGAGAGAGTACCTGTTCTTTTTCGAAATAGCCTTCCAGCAAATCGCCTACAATACAATCTCCGGTTCCGGCGGGTGTGCCGGTAAAAATAAGATCCCCGATGTTGATAGAAAAATAATTGGAAATATTGGCTACTATTTTGTCAATTGAAAATATCATTTCTTTTGAATTAGCCTTTTGGACAACTTCTTTATTTTTTGCAAAAGAAAAATTAATATTTTTTTTATCTATTGCAGGAGTGAGATCAATAAATTTGCCTACTGCTGCGGAATTATCAAATGATTTCGATTTTTCCCAGGGGAGTCCTTTTTCTTTTAAATATGTTTGTATGTCTCTTGCCGTAAAATCTATACCTACAGAAATGGCATTATAATAGTTGGAGGCGTGTTTTTCCTGAATATATTTTCCATTTTTGCTCACGCGTACTACCAGTTCTGCTTCATAATGAAGATCATTGGTAAATTCAGGGTAATAAAAAGGAGTGTGTCCCTGTATCAAGGCACTCTTTGGCTTCATAAAAATAATAGGGTCATCGGGTATTCCGTTTCCTAATTCCTTAGCATGATCAGCATAATTACGACCAATACAAAATATTTTCATTCAATAGTAGGTTTAGTCAGGGCTTTTCAAAGTTTATGCGAAAATATAGAAAACAAATTAATAAAAGAATTTAACTATATATTCAAAAAAAATCTAAAATGTTAGGTTATTTACTTTATTCATCGTTTTGTCTATCCCAATGTTGACAAAGTCTTCAATTATTTCAAGGCATTTTTCAATTTTCAATTTTATTACCGGGATTTCTTGGGGTAACCAGTGACTTAAAACAAATTCTACCTGCATTCCTTTCGGGAATTGATTCCCAATTCCAAAACGTAGCTTAGGATATTCATCAGTTCCTAAAATATTCTGGATATCTTTCAGCCCATTGTGCCCTGCATCACTGCCACTTTTACGCAATCTCAGTTTATTTAAAGGCAGCGCCAGATCGTCAACGATTGTCAATGAATTTTCTTTTATAATTTTCTCTTTATCAAGCCAGTATTTTACAGCTCTTCCGCTTAAGTTCATAAAGGTTGTCGGCTTTATACAAACGAAAATTTTCCCTTTAAATTTTATTTCGGCCAAACTGGCCAATCTTGAAGATTGAAAAAATGCATTATGTTTTAGTGCAAAAGCATCCAGAACATCAAATCCGATATTGTGACGCGTATGAGCGTATTCATTTCCAGGGTTACCCAGTCCTATTATTAAATACTTAGACATAAAAGCGAAGATAAATTGAATACTTAATTATTAAAAAAGGATTCCCAGACTTTTTAATTACTATGGATTCATATTCAATAAACAAATCTAAAGGATGATCAGGCGTGCTTTTACTAAAAATATTGAATCAATAAAAAGTATTTTTACGAAATATAAAAACGTTTAATTACGATTTGATTCGTAAATATATTGTTTTAAAAATCACGCGATATCGCCCTTGCACAGGTATTCCGCATCTATATCTTTGTACCAGATATCCAATACCTAAGAAGAATAAATATCCACTTGAAAACCGACTCTAAAAGGGTCCAATTTTGATCCTGTTAAACTTTAAACCCCAGGTCAATTTTTTTAAAAGCTTCTGCAATAATCCGCAGAAGCTTTTTTGTTTTTTTGTTTTCTATGGGCGAAGATCGAGGTTCAAATCGCAGGGAGTAATTTAACTCGCTGACGTGGTTCAAAAATTTCATTTTGCAACTTATCTCACAACCAGGTCGTGGTTATTAAATATTTGTATTTCAAATGGAAGTAAAGAGCCTATAAAGTATATTTACGATTAAGGATCATCGTTATAATACCTTAAAGATGGTAATTTCAATTCTTTCGAAATAAAGCAATACCGCTCTTGCGCAACGCCTGAGACTATATATCTTTGTCTCAGAAGTTGATTGGTGTTCAACAAACATTAATCTTCCTATAGTTATCGGATCCAAATCCATCGAAAAGCTTAATGAGAGAAAACCCAAAGATCCGTTATTAGTCAAATTCTTTTTTAATTCAATACCTAAAAAAAATATAAATCCTAATGAAAAACAGGCCAGATAATTGGCCGGAAAAAGTTTAACCCTGAAAAACCACACACCCAGGATTAAATCATTAAAAACTTCTGTATCCCAATGCAGAAGTTTTTTAGTTATATGCATTTAAAAAAAACCAGAGTATTGCTTTCTTATTTTTAACTTTACCCTGGCATCATAATTTTCTTACTTTAAAAATTAATTTTATGATCGAAATAATTCAGGGATTGCCCTCTAATGTAGCCGCATTTAATGCAACCGGGAAAATCACAGGTAAAGATTACGATGAAATAATTAATCCTTTGGTAAAAAATATTTACAAAGAATTTGGGAAAATAAATTATTTACTTGTTTTGAATACCTCGTTGGACCAATACAACCTGGAAGCGTGGCTAAAAGACGCGATTTTGGGATTTGTGTATTTTACGGAATGGAAAAAGATTGGAATTGTTTCAGACAAACAAAGTATAAAAAACTTCACAAATGTATTTGGGAAACTTTTACCAGGTTCTACGAGAGGTTTTTTAATGGAAGATTTAGATTTAGCAAAACAATGGATAGCAGAGTGAGAATGTTAGCTGCATAAAATGATGAATAAATTGTAACCCCCATTTTTTTCAGAGTTCATTCTTCCAGGAATGTCAGCATTTCTCTAATAACTTTCCAATGACCCTCTTAATACAGAATCTTTTTGTGCCGGGGTAAGTGCGAAATTGTAATGATAAATTGAAAATTCCCAATCACCATAAACAGGGTTCGGTAATACAATAAAACGATTCCCAAATTCAGCAGCAAAGTTATCTGCTACTTTTTGTCTTTCGTCAGGATTTTTTTTCTCAAACAAATAGCTAAAGTCATTCATATTATCACCCATCAATAGCACAATTGTATGTGTCAAAGCAATCGTCTTTTTTCTTTCTTCTTTGGACGAAGTGTTCTCTTTAAGTAATAGATGTGCATTATCTGCATTGGGAAAATTAAACTTTTTGAGATTTTTTAAAGTTCCTTCACGTTCACTTTGATCGCGGTTAGTAACATAAAAGATTTCGATCCCGGAAGCAGAAGCAAATTGTAAAAAATGCAAAGCTCCCGGCATCGTATCTGCAATTCCTTTTGAAGTCCATTCTTTCCAAGAAGCATCATCATAATCTTTTCCCTGTAATAGTTGATGTGCTTCATACGGGCTATTATTAAAAATTGTTTCATCAATATCCGTCATAATGGCTTTAGGTTTTGGCGATCTTTCTCTGTTGAATTGTTCAATCCTGCCCCGGGCAATATTGAAAGCCTGGTAACAAAGCGCTTTGTATTCAGCAGACCTCTGTTGCCATGCAGTTGCAAAAATTTTTCCATTAATAATGGCAGAATCGGATGATTTTATATTAGTAATGCTTACACGTGGCGACGTACATGATGCAAAGAATAATACAACTGCGATGTATATTTTTTTCATACTATTTTTTTAAGTATTAATTTTGAATACAGATAAAATCAATTCAATAATTGAATTATCAGATACTATTGATTTAATAACTCTTAATTTTATTCAAAAATAATTTCAAAGCTAAAATAAGAAAATGGATTTTGTTGATTATTATAAGACGCTGGGAGTAGCTAAAAATGCTTCAGCGGACGATATAAAAAAAGCTTATCGAAAACTTGCCAGAAAACTTCATCCGGATGTAAATCCAAATGATAAAGAAGCGCATAAAAAATTCCAGCAGATCAATGAGGCAAATGAAGTTTTAAGTGATCCTGAAAAAAGGAAAAAATATGACCAGTATGGTGAAAACTGGAAACATGCCGATCAATATGAACAGGCGCGGCAACAACAAAGCCGGCAGAGCGGGGGAGGATTCGGTGGCTTTGGCGGAAGTGGATTTGACAGTGGAGGATACACGTACTCTTCCGAAGAAGAAGGAAGTTTTTCTGACTTTTTTGAGTCTCTTTTTGGAGGGGGCAGAAGCAGAAGAAGCCAGGCAAAATATCGGGGCCAGGATTATAATGCCGAATTGCAATTGTCATTGACAGATGCTTATACGACACATAAACAAACTTTGAGCATCAATGGGAAAAATGTTCGCATTACGATTCCCGCGGGTGTTGAAAACGGACAGGTAATTAAATTGAAAGGTTACGGAACCCCGGGAGCTAACGGTGGACCCAATGGCGATTTATTAATAACGTTTGTAATAAAAAATGATACCAATTTGAGACGCGAAGGAAATGATTTGTACAAAGATGAAGAACTCGATCTTTACACTGCCGTACTTGGCGGAGAAAAAACTATTGACACTCTGAGTGGCAAGATTAAACTAAAAGTAAATTCTGAAACACAGAATGGTACTAAGGTACGATTAAAAGGGAAAGGGTTTCCGGTCTATAAAAAAGAAGGACAGTTTGGTGATTTGTACATTACCTGGAATGTGAAATTACCTACCCATCTGACTCAAAAACAAAAAGAATTATTTATTGAATTATCAAAATTATCATCTTAAATTTTTTGATATGGAAAATGACGACTTAATACCCGCCAAAGATTTTTGCATCTATCATAATATTGAATATTCCTTTATCAGTTCATTGGAAGAGTCTGGGTTGATAAGCATTACATCGGTTGAACATTCTTCTTATATTCCTGCTGATGAAATTCAAAAATTAGAAAAATTTGTAAGGTTGCATTACGATCTTGATATTAATCTTGAAGGAATAGAAACGATCAATCATCTTCTTGAGAAGATCGAAGATATGCAAAGAGAAATGCTGCAATTAAAGAATGCCCTTCGTTAAAATTTAAAGGAATAAAATCCTGTTCATTTGCAAGAATAAGTTTGCACATTAATTTTTAAAATATAACCTTTATTCAAAATTAAAATAAATGGAAAACTTAGATTTACTCAGTAATGACTTACAAATATCTCCTATCTCACAAAATTTTTTAAGCGAAGCGGCCAAGTGGGGGAAATTCCTGTCAATAATAGGATTTATTTTTTGTGGAGTTTTGGCAATAGCTGCTTTTTTCGCTCCGGCTTTGTATTCCAGGTTATCCACTTTTAGCGATGTATATTCAAATTTGGGAAATGCTTTTTCCACACTTATCACAGTAATTTACCTGGCGTTGGCCGTTTTATTATTCTTCCCATGCTATTATCTGAATAAATTTTCTCTAAAAATGCGTCTGGCTTTAAATTCAGTTAACCAGGAAAATTTTGAAGATTCTCTGAAAAATTTGAAATCATTGTTGAAGTTTTATGGCATCTTTACCATCGTTATTTTATCTTTTTATGTTTTGATCTTCATTCTTGTTATGTTAGGTATTGCGATAAAAGCATAACCCCGATCTTGGATGCAGTCTAAAATGAAGTGAAGTATAATATCAGACAGTGGCCAGGTAATTATAATCTGCCAATAACGTTTCCAAAAACTTAATTGAATTCATATTTGAGTGAATATCTAACACCTCCTGAACTTTTAAAGCGACCCGGTCGCATGTTTTAGTATTATGTTCTTTACGATATAAGTTGATCACGTTTTTAATGGTGTTAATATCGCGATCTGAGAGTTTTAGAACTTCAGGGAAGGTAACCACATAGTTCCTTTCAGCAACATTCATAAAAATGGTGTCATCCACGGAGAATGGAGATTGCGTATTTACGACAACGGTATTGGCTGCAATATCACCGAGGCGCTGATTCTTTTTACTCACAGCAATAAATACTAAAACTACCAATCCCCAGAAACCTGTAATGATGATATATCCCAAAATACTTTGCAGGCTGAAATAAGTATATCCAAAGAAGAATGGCCATTCAAAAACCTTAAAAATCCATCTTACTATATATTGGCTTAATGATGGTTCGCCTCCATCCAGACTAATCACCCTGATATTCAACATTTTTTTTCCAATAGTTTGCCCGTCCATTAAAACCTCACATATCAATGAATACAATAACATCGGAATAGAAATAGTAAGAATATCAAGCCCTACGTGGCTTTTAAGTGTATTGATGCCTGCAAGGTTAAAGCCCCCATAATAGAAATATTTCATGCTTGTGAAAAACAGAATCAAAATGGAAAAGTCAATCAAATAAGCAAACAGTCTTTTATGAGTTTCAGCAATCTCAAACTCAAGGTCAATATTAAAAGCGGTTTCAATTTGTATCAACGGCATAAGGCAATTTATTATTTTAAAATAAAAATTAGATTTTTATTTTTTTTAATGATTAAATTGTTTCTCTTTGAAGTGAGGTTTTTACAGTATATTTTTCTTTTTACGTTTTGATTAGAATAAAACGGCTTTAATATTATTTTATGCGTGAAGCAAGATTTATAAAAAAGAATGTTGATAAATGGAACCAGTACCAGCATGAGGAAACGAAAGATCCTGATGAAATGGCTGATCGTTTTATTACTCTGTTAGACGACCTTTCGTACGCAAAAACATTTTATCCAAAAAGTAAAGTAACTCGCTGGATCAATGGGATTGCAGCTGGCATTTATCAAAGTATTTACAAAAATAAAAAGCAAAATTTTTCCCGTCTTATTCTATTCTGGAAGTACGAATTACCTTTATTATTCAGAAGATATCATAAAGTATTTCTTTTTACTTTTTGTCTTTTTTTGGCATTCGTTTTTATTGGAGTTATCTCTTCTACAAATGATGCCGATTATGCACGGCAGTTTTTTAATCACCAGGTTCAGCCCGGGTATTATGACCAAACCATAGCCAATATTCAAAAGGGAGATCCTTTTGGAGTGTATAAAGATGCCAATCCGTTTTCGATGTTTGTACGTATTGCTTTTAATAATATCAGTGTTGCTTTTAAAACTGTGATTTTTGGTATTTTGTTTGGGATAGGTACTATCTTATTTATGTGGACAAATGGAGTAATGCTCGGATGTTTTCAATACATATTTTTTTCACAAGGCCTCGGGTGGCAATCGGTTTTAGTAATATGGATTCATGGGACTATCGAAATTTCTTCTATTGTAATTGCGAGTTGCGCTGGAATTATACTGGGCACCGGATGGCTTTTCCCCGGTACGCATACCCGAAAAGAATCATTTTTGCGCGCTGCGAGAGATGCCGTGAAAATATGTGTAAGCCTGATTCCCTTTTTTATTATTGCCGCTTTTTTTGAAAGCTATATTACTCATTTGATGAGTAACACATTTCAGAAAAATTCCGTTGATATTGGACTACCTGTCCCTTTCAGCATTATGATTCTCGCCGGTTCCTTTTTTCTGATACTTTGGTATTTTGTTTTGTATCCTATTCGCCTGCACAATACAGGATTTGAATTAACAGATGGAAAAATAATAAAGAATGGTGTTGTCTATGAGAAGTAAATTAAAAATAGTTATTTGTTTGCTGGTTTTTTTTATAACCAAAACAGAAACTTCTTATGCACAGGATAAGGATTCCACAAATCAGGTTTCAAGTGATGTTGAAAAACCATATAAACCGGAAGACTCTCTTTTGGATTTGAATCAATCAGGTGACGAAAAAATTTCGTTTGATGATAGCGATAAGATTTTAAAATGGAAAAGCAACCGCGAATTTGCCTATATCCATTACCTGGATAGTCTTTTAAGAAAACAAAAGGATATAAAAGCCGATACGGTTAGTATCAATGAAAATTCAGGAAAAATAATTCGTAATCATAAACCTGGCAATCAGGTTTTGGCGCTAAATAAGATATTAAACAGCACGCCTTTGAAAATATTTTTTTGGGTATTGGCAATTATTTTTATTGGTTTTGCCGGATATAAGGTATTTTTTAAAAATAGAATTTTTGCATTTAAAAGAAATAAAATAATTGCCAATGATGAAGAAGGACTGCCCGCTGATTTAGATGATTTTTCGAAATATGATGCTTTGATATCTGAAGCTGAAAATAAGAATGATTTTAATATGGCAACGAGGTATTTGTATTTAAAATCTCTTAAAAGCCTTTCTGAGAGGGAGTTTATCAACTATTCACCTGATAAGACAAACCAGGACTATGTAAATGAAATGAAACCTAATAATTATTTTAATGAGTTTCAATCGTTAACGCGCAACTATGAATATCTATGGTATGGAAAATTTTTGATTGATGAAAAAAAATACCAGATTCTAAAAGAAAAATTTATTTTGTTTAATAAAAAAGTATAAAGTCACATTGAAATTTTCTTTAAAATATTGCTTTTCTATCATGCTGACTTTTTCAATGTTATCTGGTTGCGACTTTCAGAATAGCAAACGAATTCCTTCGTTAACTGAAAGCTACCGCAAGACAGACAAACTTCCTTTTGGCTCCTATATTGCCTATAAGGGGTTTCAATCAGAATTTCCTGATTATTGGATTAATATTGCTGATAAGCCTTTTGACAAAACCTGGGATGATATTAAAAGTAATTCCAACAAATATTCTCTTTATTTTTTGATCACAAAAAATCTTATTCTTTCAGTGGATGAGGTAAATGCAATGATTGAATATGTAAAGGCGGGGAATGATCTTTTTATTTCTGCTGACTATATAGATACTAAATTATTAGATGCTGTTTATTGTAATATAAACCGGAAAAGTGAGATTGTGAATGAAGTAAATGGTAAAATGCGTGACACGCATGTGAGCATGTTTTATGATAAACAATTTGAAACTTCAAAATATAGTTATTATTATTTTCCATTTTTAAATTATTTCAGCAGCTATGATACTTCCTATGCAAGAGTCCTCGGAGTAAATGAAAAAAATCTTCCGGATTATATTGTTCTTTTTGAAGGGAAGGGCAGGCTATATCTTCATTTGGCACCCCGTGTTTTCAGCAATTATTTTTTATTAACCAATCATAACTTCCAATACTTTGAATATGTAACCGCTTATCTTCGCTTTGATCCGCAATATGTTTTTTGGGATGAATACTATAAGAATTATTCTTCTACCCAAAATAGAAATAACCTTGATGATAACAATAACAATAACAATGATCATTTTTCCTCTTTAAGTGTAATACAAAAGAATCCATCATTGTCATGGGCTTTCTATCTTGCATTAGCTGGTATTTTATTGTTTGCCTTTTTCAATATGAAAAGAAAACAAAGAATTATTGATGTTATAAAACCAAACAGTAATGCTACTGTTGCTTTTACGGAAACTATAGGAAAGCTTTATTTGCAGCAGAAAAACAATAAGAATATTTCTGAGAAAATGATTACCTATTTTTATGAGTATATCCGGAAAAAATATTTTATTAACACCTCATTTATCAATGAAGAATTTATTAATATTCTTTCCTCGAAAAGTGGTTTTGCGCACAGCGAAACCAAAGAATTATTTGAATTCGTAAAAAATATTCAGTTGCAGGAGGATGTAACAGATGACCAATTGCTTAAACTAAATATAAAAATTGAAAATTTTAAAAAAAATAAATAAAAATTGATGGAAGAAAATTTGTTTGAACAACGAATAGATATTGCCGCTTTGAACGATGCAGTGATTAATATCAGAAATGAGGTAAGCAAAGTAATTGTAGGCCAAAATAAAATGGTTGATTTGTTGCTTATCGGATTGCTAAGCGATGGCCACGTATTGATAGAAGGAGTTCCTGGTGTGGCAAAAACACTTACCGCCAAACTCCTTGCTAAAATCATTGATACTAATTTTTCGAGAATTCAATTTACGCCCGACCTGATGCCAAGCGATGTTTTGGGCACTTCTGTCTTTAATCCTAAGGATGCGGAATTTGAATTTAAGCGTGGCCCCATTTTTAGCAATATCATTTTGATAGATGAGATTAACCGTGCCCCCGCCAAAACCCAATCGGCTTTATTTGAAGTAATGGAAGAACGGCAGGTTACTATTGATGGTATTACACATATTATGGATTTCCCTTTTTTGGTGATTGCCACTCAAAACCCAATAGAGCAGGAGGGAACCTATCGCCTTCCTGAAGCGCAGTTAGACAGGTTTCTATTTAAGATTGTAATTCATTATCCTACTTTAGAAGAAGAAATAAATATTCTTTTAAATCAACAATCTGTTGGGCAAAATTCTTTATTGAATCAAGTACGAAAAATTGTATCTCCGTTACAAATTATGGAGTATCGAAATATAATTAATCAGGTAATTATTGATCCTAAATTAGTGGAGTTTATTGCAAAGATTGTAAATGAAACTAGGAATAACCCTTCTTTGTATTTAGGAGCTTCGCCCCGTGCCTCATTAGCAATTTTAAGAGCTTCAAAAGCTAACGCAGCCATCATGGGTAGGGATTTTGTAAATCCGGAAGATATTATAGAGATAGCGGTTCCGGTAATGCGGCATCGGATTATCCTGACCCCGGAAAAAGAAATGGAGGGCATTTCGGCCGATGAATTAATAAATGATATTATTAGTAAAATTGAAGTGCCGAGGTAATTTAATTTTATGAATTATTAAATAAAACCACATAACAATTGATTCAAAAATATTTTGGGGATCTGTTTATTAAACAACGATTTTATTTAGTAATCGCTGCTTTTATAGTTTTGTTTGTTATTGCATTTTATATTCCGGTTGTTCAAACTATAGCTGTATTTATTTTTTTAATTTTTCTCATTTTTTGCTTCATAGATTATTCATTATTATTTTTTACGAAAAAGAAACCGGGCGTTCAAAGGATTACAGCCAATCGTTTTAGCAATGGAGATGAAAATGCCGTAGAACTTATTGTGAAAAATGAATTCATCTTTGGAATTCATGTAGAAGTGATTGATGAATTACCTCCGCAATTACAAATAAGGAATTGGAAAAGGAAGTTGGATTTAAAACCGCATCGTCAAAAAAAAATTAAGTGGTTTTTAAAACCATTACAAAGAGGAGAATATCAATTTGGAAATATACATTTATTGATATCCTCGCCATTACAATTAATTGTAAGAAGATTTACAATTGAGGCAGAACAAACCGTACCTGTGTATCCTGCGTTTTTACAATTACATAATTACCAGTTGTTTTCGGGGGCTACTTTACAATATGAAAGCGGTAACCGCCGAATGCGCAAAATAGGCCAGAGCATGGAGTTTGAACAAATTAAAGAATATGTATCCGGTGATGATATACGCACTTTAAACTGGAAAGCTTCTGCCAGAAAAGGAGGACTGATGGTGAATAATTTTATGGAAGAAAGATCGCAGCAGGTGTATTGTATTATAGATAAAGGGCGTTTAATGAAGATGCCTTTTGATGGAATGACACTTTTAGATTATGCTATTAATAGTTGCCTTGTGTTGAGTAATGTTTGTTTGAGAAAACAAGATAGAGTAGGAGTTATTACTTTCTCGGATTTACCGGGAAGTGTATTAGCGGCAGACAGCAAACTTTCGCAGGCAGAAAATATTTTACAATTATTGTATAAAGAAAAAACGGATTTCCAGGAAAGTGATTTTGAAATGCTTTATGGCCAGATAAGAAGTAAAATAAAACATCGGAGTCTTCTTATTTTATTTACCAATTTTGAATCACTCTCCGGATTGAACCGGCAGATAGATTATTTACGTTCCTTAGCTAAGAATCATTTATTACTCGTAGTAATATTTGAAAATTCAGAATTGGATCAACTGATAAATTCAACTTCAAAAAATGTGGAAGAAGTTTATATTAAAACGATAGCCGAAAAATTTGCTTTTGAAAAAAGGCTCATTGTCAAAGAACTTTCTAAATATGGAATTTTATCCATTTTATCTTCGCCCTGGAATCTTACGATAAATACTATTAATAAATATTTGGAATTGAAAGCGAGGCAGGCGATTTGATTGGTAGGGGCAGCGTTAACCCCTGCCCAACTGTGTACGGGTGAACCGTACCCCTACAACAGGAATAATTATAAACCATGATAGAAAATACTTTTGAAGAAGGGAGGGTTTTATTGATTGATAAGCCTTTGGAATGGACCTCTTTTGATGTAATAAGAAAAATCAGAAATACTTTAAAATTAAAAAAGGTAGGCCATGCAGGCACGCTGGATCCTTTGGCAACAGGCCTTTTGATTGTCTGCACCGGAAAATTTACAAAAAAAATCAATGAGTACATGGCTCAACAAAAAGAGTATTCAGGGACGATAACATTAGGTGCCATGACGCCAACTTATGATTTGGAAAGTGAGCCGGAAGATTTTAAACCTATTCATGGAATTACAGAAGAATTAATTAATGAGGCTGTTAAAAAATTCACCGGGGAGATTTTGCAAACGCCCCCGATTCATTCGGCTATTAAACAAAAAGGTAAACCGGTTTATCTTTTAGCAAGAAAAGGCAAAGAAGTTATTCTTGAACCAAGAAAAATTACCATTAACGAATTTGAAATTACGGATATTGAATTGCCGGTAATTTCATTTAGGGTAGTATGTACAACCGGAACGTATATACGCAGTTTGGCAAATGATTTTGGCGAGGTTCTCGGCTGCGGCGGTTATCTGAGTAAATTGCGCAGGACAAGGATTGGAAATTTTAAAATAGAAGATGCGATAAGTGTAGAAGATTTTGCGAAGATGCATTCTAAAAAGGAATAAGAATTGTTGTAATGAATGTTTCTAAATGTTTTACTTTTAAACTATTCTTTTTTATAAGGTACATAGGTTCTCATGTAAAAACAAACGCTATGATTAAAAAAATTACCGGCATTATTTTCTTATTTTTTTTGATGGTAACACAAGCCAAATCTCAACAGTTTGATGGCCTGGATATGAATATGTCTAACCTTTCCAGGTTGTCGGATGCAAAAACACGCTCCATAAGCCCTGAAAATTTTACTGGAGAAAAAGGTATGGGCGGAATGGCAGACCCTATAAAAGATAAAGGTAAACGCAATGTGGCTAATGCGGCCAGCGAAGCAAGAGATTTGGGAATTGGCTGGAAAGTGAATCCTTTTATTATTATAAATCCTGGCGAAACTTTTACCATTGCTGAAATACAAGGACCTGGTGCTATACAACATATCTGGATGACACCAACGGGCAACTGGCAATTCTCTATACTACGCTTTTATTGGGATGATGAAAAAACGCCTTCTGTTGAATCACCTTTGGGTGCTTTTTTTGGAATGGCATGGAATGTTTATTCACCATTAAACTCTTTGGCGGTAACAGTAAATCCAGGAAGTGCTTTTAATTGTTACTGGAAAATGCCATTTAGAAAAAAATGTAAAATTACCGTTCAGAATATTGATGATAAACCAATGCGGTTGTATTACCAGGTGGATTATACGCTTACAAAGGTTGCCAAAGATGAAGTCTATTTTCATGCTCAATACCGTCGATCCAACCCTGCAGAAAATTCTATACATACTATTCTTGATGGAGTAAAAGGCAAAGGCCAATACGTAGGCACTTACATGGCTGTGAGCGTGAAAAACAACGGATGGTGGGGAGAAGGTGAAATTAAATTTTACCTTGACGGCGATACTAAATTTCCAACTATCAATGGCACAGGAACAGAAGATTATTTTTGCGGCTCTTATGATTTTGAAGACCAGCAAACGCACAAATACAAGGAATTTTCAACTGCTTACTCAGGCCTTCCGCAAGTGATAATTCCTGACGGGCTTTATCAATCGCAACAACGATTTGGCATGTATCGCTGGCATATCATGGATCCTATACGTTTTGATTCTGGTATAAAAGTTACTATTGAAGATCTTGGCTGGAGAAGCAATGGCCGGTATTTACCTCAACATTCAGATATTATTACGGTAGCTTATTGGTATCAGCAGGAGCCACATGCACCTTTTCCTCCATTTCCCTCAAAGGATGAAATAGAAGTGAATTGATAATAAGAAGCAAGATTTTTCTTAATGAACTTTAACTCCTAATGTTTTAATTTTTATTCGTGGTTTTTTAAAATCAAATTGTCGCCAATTCTCTATTATACTTATTTCGATAGCTCACCGGAGACAGGCCAGTAAACCGTTTGAACGTACTGCGAAACGCTTTGGGGTCGTTGTAGCCCACATTATACATTACTTCATTCACATTATCTGTTGATCTTTCAAATCTCATTTTTGCTGCTTCTACTTTTACCCTTTGCATATATTCTACCAAAGAATTGGAGGTGGCTTTTTTAAATCTTCTCTCGAGATTTCTGCGCCCGATAGAAAGCATAGACGCTAATTGATCCACTGAAATTTTTTCCTGGACATTATTCTCAATAAATTCCTGTGCTTTTTTTATGTGAATATCATTATGATCCTTTTGCCCTTCAAAAATAATGAACGGCGACTGGCTGTGACGATCCAGGTCAACCTGGAAAGTTTTGGAACATTGAATGGCCTCTTCTCTTCCTGCATATTTTTCAATAATATACAAAATCAAATTGGCCGATGAAAATGCGCCACCACTGGTATAAATCCCATATTCATCTGTTATAATTTTATCAGTAACGAGATTTACTCCAGGGAACATTTTTTTAAATTCCTTACCCGCACGCCAATGGGTAGAGCAGCTTTTACCTTCCAATAAACCCGTGGAAGCCAGCAAAAACGCGCCTACACAAAGGCTGGCAATTTCCGCTCCTTTTTTATATTGCTGAATGATCCAGGGAATTAAATCTGTATTTTGTTCCACTCCTTTTTTTATATCTCCCTCAAACGCAGGTATAATAATCAAGTCTGTTTTTTTTATATTTTTTATCTCCGCATCCGCATGAATGGTATATATGCCATTATTCAGCTTTATCTCTTTTGTGGTTCCGGCTATCTGAATTTTAAACAAGGGGGATTTGCCCTTATCTTTCAAAGATTCGTTAACAGTCAAAAACGCACGGCGAGGGTTATCTATGCTTCCCAAATTACTACCGGTAGTAGCCAGGATGGTGATGTGTTTCATTAATATCTTTTTTAGAAATCAAAAGTAGGGATTTTTTTTGTCGCAATCTGCCCTTTATATTGGCGTATTTGCACCCCATGTCTTTTGGAAAATGGCAATAAATTTGTCTTCCATTTTAAAAATATTTATCTAATCTTCCTTTTCAGATGAGCAATTAGAAAATCATTTTTTTTACAATATAAATAATAACATCATGTTGAAACATTCAAAAGCATTTAGTGGATTTTCTGTAAATGATATACAAAAGGCAAAAGAATTTTATTCAGGAATGCTTGGCCTGGAAGTAAAAGATACCCCGATGGGATTATTAGAATTAAATCCAGAAGGAGGGAACCATATTATCATTTATCCAAAACCCAATCATGTTCCTGCCACTTTTACTATTCTTAATTTCCCGGTAAAAAATATAGATGAATCTGTGAATGAACTTATTAAAAAAGGGATCACGTTTGAACAATATGATGGACCTATTAAAACTGATGAAAAGGGAATTTGCCGAAGCGGTGGCAAAGGCCCAAACATCGCGTGGTTCAAAGATCCCGCACGGAATATTTTATCCCTGATTGAAGAAAAATAATTTTCCTAAATAAAAATGCGATGAGAAAAATTATTGTTTCAAATGTAGTATCATTAGATGGATTCTTTGAAGGAGTTCACCAGGAAATAGATTGGTTTACTGTTGATGAAAGTTTTTTTGAATATGCCCGGCAATTACTTAATGAGGTCGATACCATTTTGTTTGGACGAATCACCTACCAAATGATGGCGACTTTTTGGCCAAACGCCAATGATGAAGATGCCGTGATTACTCACAAGATGAATCATCTGCCTAAAATTGTTTTTTCAAAAACATTGAAAAAATTGGAATGGAATAACGCGACGATAGCAAAAAACAATCTTTCAAAAGAAGTGAAAGTCCTGAAAGAACAAGCCGGCAAAGACATCGTGATATTTGGAAGCGGCGCATTAGTAACGCAACTTACTCAATTGGGTTTGATTGATGAATACAGGATAATCATAAACCCTCTTTTATTGGGAAAAGGAAACCCTATGTTTAAAGGAATTGAGGATAAGATATACTTGAAATTATTGAAGACAAAGATTCTTGATACAGGAGTGGTAATACTTTATTATGAACCTGTTAAGAAATGAATGTTAAAAATGTATTGATAACAGCAAACCAACTTTTAATTAATATTCTTATTTATGAATAATCCAATAACAGTGGAAACGGTTATAAAAGCAACAGCAGAAAGAGTTTGGAAACTCTGGACAACACCGGCAGACATTATTCAATGGAACAATCCTTCCGGCGATTGGCAAACATTGAGGGTGGATAATGATTTGAAAATAGGAGGAAAGTTTTTATTCAGAATGGAAGCAAAAGACGGAAGTGATGGTTTTGACTTTGGTGGCAAATATGATAAAGTAATAACGAATGAACTCATTGAATATACATTGGATGATAGAAGAAAAACATTAATTGAATTTATTGCTAAAGACGGTTCTACCATTCTTATAGAAACCTTTGATCCCGAAGCAAAAACCCCTGCTGATATTCAAAGAGATTTTTGCCAATCCGTATTAAACAATTTTAAAAGATATGTGGAAAAGGAAAATAATAAAATGGAAATTATGATTACAGAAATTAGTGTTGAATTCGGAAAAACTTCAGATGAATTAATCCAATTAATTGTATCAACAAACGAGGATCACTTTAATGAAATTCCTTTTGAAGGAAGCTGGAGTGCTGCGCAGGTAGGAGATCATCTTTTAAAATCTTACGGACTGGTAGAAGTATTAAGTGATGGCCCGGTAAAACAAACTGAAAGATTGCCGGAAAAAGAGATTGAACAGGTAAAAAAAATATTTCTTGATTTTAATGCGAAATATAAATCTGCGGAAACGCTTCTGCCAACTAATGAGTCAATAGAAAAAGAAAAATTATTAAGTGGTTTGCAAAAAAGAATATCGCAGATAAAGGAAGTGATTCAAACAAAAGATTTGACCGAAACCTGTGTAGGCTTACCTTTTAATGGTATTGGAGAACTGACAAGGATAGAATGGCTTCATGTGATATTGTTTCATACACAAAGGCATATTCATCAAATGAAAAATATTTTAAGATCATTGCAAACAATCGTTAATAAGGAGTCCTAAATGATAAAATAAAATCTTATTATTTATTGGTTCTAAATAAAAATAGATAAAAATGAAAAATAACAAAACAGCATTACCTAAAATTGTATCCCCTGAAGAATGGGAAGCTGCCCATCAGGCATTTCTGAAAAAAGAAAAAGAATTTACACATACCCGCGATGCATTGGCTGCCGAGCGCCGGCGACTGCCAATGGTTCGCATTGAAAAAAATTACATCTTCGATGGACCGGAAGGCAAAGTAAGTTTATTAGATTTATTTGACGGTCAGAAGCAGTTATTACTCTATCATTTCATGTTCGCGCCCAAAGTGGGTGGCTGGCCTACGGCGGGATGCACTGGCTGTTCGATGTTTATGGATAACATCGGGCAGTTCACACCAATCCATCTGAAGGCGCACGGAATATCCATGGCATTTGTATCACGCGCGCCCCTTAAGAACATTGAAGCATACCGCAAGCGCATGGGTTGGTCGCATCTCTGGGTTTCATCAGAACATAATTCTTTTAATAAAGATTTCGGTATCACCACTCCGGAAGGAGAAACGCATGGTTTGAGTGTTTTCCTAAGAGAGGGAGATGAGATATTTCGAACCTATTTCACCAATTCCCGCGGTACAGAAGTGATTGGCAATGTGTGGGGATTTCTTGATGCAACTCCATTTGGACGGCAGGAGACATGGGAAGATTCCCCTGAAGGCTGGCCGCAGAGCGAACCATACAAATGGTGGCGCAGACACGATGAATATGGTAAATGAAATAAGATTCGATTAATAAAAAATAATTTTTAACCATAAAACAAAAACAATGAAAGCAGTAAACCCATATCTCAACTTCAATGGTAACACAGAAGAAGCCTTTAATTTTTACAAATCCGTTTTTGGCGGCGAATTCCGAATGCTAATGCGTAATAAAGATGCACAAGGCATGCCGGTTCCTGCAGGCCAGGAAGAAAAGATCATGCACATTGCATTACCGTTGGATAATGGTACCGTGTTAATGGCGAGTGATAATTGCAATGATGCAACGTTTAAACAAGGAAACAATTTCTATATTTCCATACATGCGGATAGCGTAGAAGAAGGCCAAAAACTTTTTGATGCCCTGTCTGCGGGCGGCAAAGTGGATCATTCTTTCAAAAAAGAATTTTGGGGCGATTGGCATGGCAATTTCACTGATAAATTCGGAGTGAATTGGATGATTAATTACACAGAAAATCAGCACTAAAAAAATGTAATTTTTACGACGATTGGGTTTCAACCATTAAGAAACGGTTTCAATTTAAATTATAAACCTTTTAAAGCGAATACCCATATAATAAAAAGTATAAAATTTATGGAAACTGAAAACGTCAGTAAACAAAGGAAAAAGCATAAAATCATTTATTGGATTTCTACGGGGCTTATTGCGTTATTTGAATTATCAGGCGCATTTTTCATTAACAGCCGGGCAGCTATTGATGGGATGCATCATTTGCAACTGCCGGATTGGTTCCGATGGGAAGTTAGTATTGGGCATGTGATTGGGGGCATTTTGCTAATCGTTCCGATTAATAAACGAATTAAAGAATGGGTGTATGTAGGATTTGGTATAGACTTTATTTCCGCTTTTATTGCTTATCTGTCCATTGATGGAATAACTGGTAATACTTTTTCCCCATTGATCAGTTTAGGCATATTAATTGTCTCTTATATTTATTATCATAAATTGAAAAGCAAGGAATAATGGTTGAAATATTTAAAACAGATGTTTATGAAGAAGAGAGATCAATAATTATTGTTCGGAAACTTCTTCAATATTTCCCCGAGAATAAAATAAATTTTGATCTGCAGGATTGCGATAAAATCCTGAGGATTGAAGGAGAAAATATTTTCTCAGAAAAAATCATGGAATTATTAAATGAAGAAGGGCATGAATGCGAAATACTGGATTAGAATGAAACCCCAATATTTTTATTAAATTAATAAAACGAAAAATTATGGACACTAAGACTGAAAACAAGAAACAAAAAATAGTTCCATTTTTATGGTTTGACGATAATGCAGAAGAAGCGGTAAAATTTTATATTTCGTGTTTTAAAAATTCCAAAGCAGGAAGTATAAGCCGCTACGATGAAGCATCTGCAAAGGCTTCAGGACGCCCCGAAGGTTCGGTATTGACAGCATCTTTTCAACTTAATGGCCAGGAATTTATTGCATTAAATGGCGGCCCGGTTTTTAAATTTACACCTTGCATTTCATTTTTTGTAGATTGCGAAACTCAAGAAGAGACCAATGAGCTTTGGGAAAAATTATCGAAAAATGGTAAAGTGCTAATGGAATTTAAAACCTATCCTTTTAGTAAAAAGTACGGTTGGGTTGAAGATCAATTTGGGCTTTCCTGGCAATTGAATTTTTCCGGTGGTAAACAAAAAATAAATCCCCTACTAATGTTTACCGGAAAGCAGGCTGGCAAAGCAGGAGAAGCTATTCATTTTTACACCTCCCTTTTTAAAAAATCAGAAATAATAAGTGTCACTCATTATGCAGAAGGTCTTGGAGAACCTTTGGAAAATGTAGTACATGCCAGGTTTTCACTAGAAGATGAAGTATTTATAGTTATGGATAGCAGCCTTAAACATGACTTTAATTTTACACCTGCGATTTCCTTTACTGTTTATTGCGAAAATCAGGAGGAGGTAGATTATTTTTGGAGTAAGCTAACTGCAGATGGCAAAGAAGTAGAGTGTGGTTGGCTCGAAGATAAATATGGCGTATCATGGCAAATTGTTCCCACGGTTTTCATCAAACTTATTTCTCAGCCAGATAAAGAAAAAGTAAAGAGGGTGATGCAAGCAATGATGAGAATGAAGAAGTTTGATATTAAGAAATTAGAAGAAGCTTAAAACCATTAAAGAATTTTAGATTAACCATTAAGGAGTTAAGGTTCATTAAGAAGAAACTTAACTATTCTTCACTCCTTAATGGTTAAAAAAATCACTAAATTTTTAAAAAATGGGAACAACAAAACAAGAAATTACCATTGAAACGATTGTAAAATTAGCCGTGGCAAAGGTTTGGGACTATTGGACAAAACCTGGGCACATCGTAAAATGGAATCATGCTTCTGATGACTGGCACACCACATATGCAGAAAACGATTTGAGTGAAGGTGGCAAATTTTCTTCAAGGATGGAAGCCAAAGATGGAAGTTTCGGATTTGATTTCGGTGGCATATATGATGTCATAAGAGAACATGAATACATCGAATATACATTTGGCGATGGAAGAAAAGTAAAAATAACTTTTACCGGCAACGGAATTGAAACAAAAATTGTCGAAACCTTTGAGGCGGAAAGTTCTAATTCTATTGAAATGCAAAGAAGCGGATGGCAGTCTATCCTCGACAATTTTAAAAAATATACCGAAACAATTAACTGGTGTTACCGGATTAATCAATGACAACTAAATTTTGATACGATGCAAAATGTTAAGTATAACACCATAGACGAATACATCGCTGCGTTCCCAAAAGACATTCAAATGCTTTTGACACAAATACATACAACAATCCGGAAAGCAGCGCCAGAAGCGGAAGAAGCAATAAGCTATCAAATACCTACTTTTAAACTAAATGGAAACCTGGTTCATTTTGCCGCATTTAAAAATCATATAGGATTTTATCCTACACCAAAAGGAATTGAGGAATTTGAAAAAGAACTTTCTGTTTATAAGCAAGGCAAAGGTTCTGTTCAGTTTCCTTTAGACAAACCGTTACCCTTGAATTTAATAACCCGGATTGTAGAATTCAGGAAAAAGAAAAATACCGAAAAAGCAAAAAACAAATCTCAAAAAAAAATCGAAATGAGAAAATTAGTTTTATTCATGCACACATCCCTTGATGGATATGCAGCAGGCGCAAAAAGTGAAATGGATTGGATACACGTAGATGAAGAAATTTTTGATTATGCAGCTCAACGTACGAATGCATCGGACACAGCATTATATGGCCGCGTTACTTATGAAATGATGGAAAGTTATTGGCCAACTGCAGCAGATAAACCTGGTGCAAGCAAACATGATAAAGAACACTCAGCGTGGTATAAGTCAGTAAACAAAGTTATTTTATCAAAATCCATGCGAGAGCAAAAGTTGAAGAATACCATCATCATCAGTGGTAATATAGAAAAGCATATTACGGATTTGAAACAAAAAGAAGGGAACGAAATTATTATTTTCGGAAGCCCCTCTGCAGCGCACTCCCTCATGCAGTTTGATTTGATAGATGATTACTGGCTTTTTGTAAATCCGGTACTCCTGGGAAGTGGTATTCCGGTTTTTAGAAATATCTCCCAAATTCAAAAGTTGAAATTAATTGCTGAACATACTTTTTCATCGGGCGTGGTTTGTCTTCACTACGAAAGAGTACGGAGATAATTGCAAACAGAATTCTGTTTTCAGTAAACAAACAAATTCTACAGTTTTCTGTTTTAAAATAAACCAACGGTTTTGACCTTCGCTACCGGTTGCTAACTTCAAGTTGATTTTTATTTCTTCTTACTTTTTACTTCTTTTACTTCCGCTGCAGTAATAGCAGAAGCTTTATTGCCAAAACTATTTCTTACATAAGTGAGTACATCGGCTATTTGTTGGTCTTTTAAAACAGTTCCTAACGCCGGCATTGGGTTGTTATAGGTTTGATCATCTATGTCAACATTTTTCAGACCATTCAAAACTATATTGACCAGTTTTTCTTTGTCGCCTAAAACATAAGAGGTCTTTATTAATGGAGGATTCATGTAAGGGACGCCTCTGCCATCTGCCTGGTGGCAGGAAATACAATATTTCTTAAAAACTTTTTTCCCGGCAATAATTGATTTTTGAAGGCCTGGCTGTGTTTGCGATTCTTTTTTGAATGAATTATTTTTCATTCCCATAAGTAAAATAAATATGGGAGAAAATAGAATAACCAGTACTATAAGTTTTTTCAATTTACCTGTTTTTAATGTACATGATTCTATAAATAGTTCCTTTCACATCGTCTGCAACATAAAGCGATCCATCAGGCCCCTGAGCCAAACCACAGGGACGGTGTTCAGCATCACCTGGTGAAACAATATCCTTTGTACCTGCGAAACCATTAGCAAAAACTTCCCATTTGCCGGTTGGTTTACCATCTTTAAAGGGAACAAAAACTACGAAATAACCAGCTTGTTTTTCAGGGCTCCTGTTCCATGACCCATGAAAAGCTATGAAAGCGCCATTTTTGTATTTTGCCGGGAATTGATTGCCAGTATAAAATAATAAATCGTTTGGTGCAAGATGTCCGGGGAAAGCTATTACCGGATTTAAATATTTTTTGTCAGCGGTTTTTTTACCATTGCCTCCGTATTCTGGCATAAGTATTTGCTCCTTCCGGATTTGGTTATAATAAATATAGGGCCAGCCTGCGTTATCGCCTTCATGAATCTCATACATACATTCTGCAGGAAGAATAGAGGATTCTTTTGTGGAATAATATTGTGGAAATAAATCGTGCAATTGATCGCGTCCATGTTGCATCACAAACAGCGCATTATCCTGCTGATTCCAATCTAACCCCACTACATTGCGCAACCCGGTCGCATACCGTACTCCATCTCCATAAGTCTGATTTTCTTTATCAGTTTTAAATTGCCAGATTCCGGCGGCAGAATCTAAAACAGGGCAATTGGGTATTCCCATAGAACCCGGAGTACGATCCAGTACCTGGCATGAGTTACTATAAGCACCGATGTTTACATAAATATTTCCGGAGTTATCAAACGTTACAGATTTTGAATTATGTTCTCTCCGATCTATTAATCCTTTAATTATTCTTTCCGGATGAGAAGGATCTGTTACCTCACCTTTAGCATTTAATTTATACCTGAACACATCTGTGTTGGATGATGCATAAAGATATCCGTCGTGAATCCGCATTCCGGTTCCTCCATAATCCCCAAAGCCATTTTGTTCTTCAAGGTTTCCATTCCTGTTTTTTAAAAAGAGGATCCCCTTTCCATCCTTAGTGCGTCCAAGTTTTGCATAAATGTCCCCTTCTTTAGTAACAGCAATATGCCTCACCTGGCCAAGATGATTCGCGACAATTGAAGCGCTGAAACCATCCGGTAATGTTAATCCTGAATTATCATTTCCATGGTTGTGACCCTGCTTTATTTTTCCTGGATTAGAAATATTAGTAAAAGAAAAAATGCCAAAACCAATTGCTGTCAAGAGCAAAACAAGAGATAAATTATTCTTTTTCATTTTGATAATTATTTAATTGGTTATTGATAATACTCATACCCATTTGTGATTGGTAAAGTTAAAAAATTTAAAAAAGGTTGAGAATGAAGATTTTTAATTTTAATCTAAAAATTTCAATTCGCCATCTTTACATTATTAAATTTTCATTTTGTTTTTCAACCTGCATTTTCTTACCCATCAAAAACCTTGCGAGTTTTTTTATAATGAGCAAAAATAAATTTCTTAGTAAATATTTTTCCTTATAAAACAGGCTTTACAGCATGAACACAAGTAGTAAGTTTAAAAAAAAAGAAACAATTTTTTTCTATTTGGGGATGGGGAATATTTTGGGAAGTATTGAAATTATTTTAATTAATGGTTGTTAACATTCGCTCAAACCCAGGGGAACATTAACGGCAAGGCCACCATCTGCAGTTTCTTTGTATTTGCTATTCATATCTACTGCTGTATCCCACATCGTTTGAATCACATTATCCAAAGTGACTCTTGCATAATCCGGTTCGCTCTGCAAGGCAAGCTGGCTGGCAGTTATAGCTTTTATAGCACCCATGGTATTTCTTTCAATACAGGGAATCTGCACCAATCCAGAAATGGGATCGCACGTCATGCCAAGATGATGTTCCATAGTAATTTCTGCAGCCATAAGCGCCTGGCGTTGCGTTCCACCCATGCCTTCAGTTAATGCTGCGGCAGCCATTGAAGAGGAAACACCAATCTCTGCCTGGCAGCCACCCATCGCCGCAGAAATGGTAGCTCCTTTTTTAAAAATACTTCCCACTTCGGAAGCGGTTAATAAAAATTGAATGATCTTATCTTCTGTATTACCATCACAAAAAATGGTATAATAGGCGAGAACAGCCGGAACCACGCCTGCTGCGCCATTGGTAGGTGCAGTAACCACACGACCGAAAGCAGCATTTTGTTCGTTGACTGCCAAAGCAAAACAACTGACCCAATCCAGGATATATTTAAAATCGTTTCCGCCTTCCATGATAGCTTTTATCCATGAATCAAAATCTGTGTATTCTTTTCCTGATAATAATTTTTTATTTAATTGTGCTGCTCTTCTCTTTACGTTTAATCCGCCCGGTAAAATACCTTCTGTGTGGCAACCCTTGTACATACATTCCTGCATCGTTTTCCAGATTTGCAAAACTCCTTCCCTGGTTTTTATTTCAGGACGCCAGGCATTTTCATTTTCCATTACCACTTCACTTATGCTCATACCTGTTTGCATACACCAATGAATTAAGTCAACAGCATCATTAATTGGAAACGGTAAAATTATTTCTGAATCATTATTTATTTCCCCACTCTCTTTTTTCACAAAACCGCCACCAATAGAATAGTAGGTTTCTGAAATGTGATCTTCATTTTTTAAAACTGCAATAAAAGTAAGAGCGTTAGGATGATAAGGGAGCGATTCGTTTTTTAAGAATTCAATATCTTCAATGGGGTCAAATTCAATTTCATGTTCCCCATTGAGAAATAATCTTTTTTGGTCTTTTATCTGTTTTATTTTTTCAGTGATTAAGTTCACCTCAAATGTTACCGGATCTTCCCCGGACAGGCCTAATTGAACAGCAATATCAGTTCCATGCCCTTTACCAGTTTTGGCAAGTGAACCATAGAGTAATACTTCCATACTAACCACCTTTTCCAGGATATTTTTATCTTGCAGAGTTTTCAAAAATAACCCTGCAGCACGCCACGGTCCAAGCGTATGGCTACTCGAAGGGCCTACTCCTATTTTGAACATATCAAAAACCGAAATAGCTTCGTGGCTCATATAAATAAATTATTGAGCAAAGATATATTGTTTATTAAGAGATATTTTATGATGTAGTAAAATCGTAATATCTGCAAACTTATAATCAAGATTCCAATTTTAAAAAGAATAGATTTCCAAATTATAAGATGCCAGTTAGTATAACACGAAATATAAGATACGAATTAGCAGGAATAACTACATTACCGGTATTAGGATCGGTAACAGGCTCAGAGCCGTAACCTAATGAAGGTGGAATATATAAAGTAATATCACCGCTGTAGTTTATCAAGGGAATTCCTTTTTGCCAACCTAAAATTACCTGGTCCAGTTCAAAAATTGCCGGGCTACCTGTTGCGGTAGAATCAAAGCCTACTCCATTAAAAAAGCCGCCTCTATAAAAGACGGATATAGAAGTACAAAGATTGGTAACTCCAGGTGTCGTTCCTGGTTTATTAATGGTATAATAAAAACCTGCAGAATCCTTTGTAGCCTGTATATTATGAGCATTAAGCGAATCAAGTAATGCCTCTTGCTCTGATGCCGGAGCTACCAAATTAGATTCAGTATAAGAACAAGCATTATTATTTGTTTTATTCTTTTTGCAACTGGTAAGAGTTAATATTGACATCACGAGAGATAGAAAAATAAATTTTTTCATAAAGCAATAAAAGTTTACGCAAATAAAGAGTAAAAAATCATGACTTTTGTCTGTCTTCTGTGTCCTTTTTAAATTTTAACTCTTTGTAAATTTGTTCATTTCTATCCCATTTAAACTGCATACTGAATAAAGTATAAAAAACCGCAATGCCAATAACCGTAAGAATAATTAATGTGATCAATGTAGGGGAAATAGTAATCATGTTTTTATACCAGCCATGGAAGATAGCGGCTACCAGAATTGGGAGTGCAAACGTAAACCCCCACGGAGATCCATATAAAAACCTGCGTCCGATCTTTTTCTCTTTTTCCCTGTTTTTTTCCCAGTAATCTATAAATGATCTTTCATCTTGTGTGAGCATATCGCAAAAGTAATAAGTAAACTATTAATAATCTTCCTGATTAATTTTATTATCATCCATTTTTTGGAATTCACTTAATAAAATGTAGGTTTGCTTTATATAAATCAATACTGTGAAAATCGAGCAAGTACTTGTCCACTATTTATTAAGAACAAAAAAGTTAACCTTACAGGGTATAGGCACTTTTGAACTTGAAGGCGCCATTCCTGAATCGGATGATCCGGAAAAGCCGATTATAATTCCTGAAAATTCTATTTCATTTCATTATAATCCCAGGGCAACCGAAGATGAGGGCCTGGTTAATTTTATTGTAATTCACACAAGAAAAATAAAACCTCTTGCATCTTCCGACCTGGATTCATTTCTTTCATTGGGCCGACAGTTTTTAAACATTGGGAATCCCTTTGTACTGCAAAATTTAGGGACTCTTGATAAATCAGATTCTGGTGAACTTGTATTCAAGCCCGGGCATATAGTAGCCCAGAAAATAGAACCTCAAAAAATAATAAGTGAAGAAACAGAAAATCCAGCGGAAGAAGATCTGTTTAATGATTACAAGCAGGATCGCAAAAAAAATACAAGTTCAAAAGGAGTACTGGTTGTTCTTGGTTTAATTATATTAGGTATTCTGGTCTGGGTAGTATGGTATTATGGATTTAGCAAAAAAAGCAATGTAGAAACTTTAAACTCTACTGAATCCGTTGTGCCCGTTTCTGATTCTTCCCGATTTAAAAAAGATTCAACCTCAAATTCCAACCCAGTTGCGGATAGTATCAGCAATGTCAATAAAAATTCCCTCAACCCTTACACTTTTAATATAGTTGTAAGACGCTACCGGTCAAAAGATCTTGCCATTAAAAGATTGGAATTATTAAAAACTTATCACAGAAATGTTATCTTGTACACTGATGACTCTGTGATTTATAAAATAGCAGAACCATTTAAATTACCTCTTTCGGATACCACAATGGTTTTGGATTCTTTAAAAAGATATTACTCAAAGGTGTATGTTGAAATTCCAAAATAAATAATCCATTTACCGACCTCTTATTTCCTCCCAAAAAAGATTTGTCAATAATTTTTATTCAAAATAGAATCGGCGATTGCACATTGCATGCAAAGTTTATGGTTACAGTATTCGTTTTTTAATTCAATGAAAGCCTGTGAATCAAAAGCGCTTTTAATGGAATAATCCAGATTTTCAAACCCTTTTGTTATTGCATTCTTCTCAGGTGAAATTTCTTCGAGCCATTTAATCGCCCTTTCTTTATAAATTTCCTCGCCGTGATGAAGCCCATAAGAAAACAGGATAGGGGACAGGGTATTGATAAAGATATTATCAATCATCTGCTTACCCAGTGATTTTATTTTATAATCGGCTTCTTCATCAAAAATATAATGATAATGCCAGTAATCATTGGCTTCCAGGACAAACATCTTTTTTATTTCATCAATGGATTCAGTTTCTTTTATTTTAGAAAATAAATGTTCACTATGGTGAATAAGCATGGCGAGTTGTGCCAAACGAATGGTAGGAAAATTTGCCGGCCTCATTCTTAGAAAAAATAATTCACCATCAACAGGTTTCAGTTTATATTTCTCCTGATAAAAATGATATTCTTTCTGCAGCATCTGAGGATATTTTTCTACAAAATCATTTTGTAATAATCCTGGCTGCCCGAATAACATTGCTTCGACCTGGATATTATTGTTTTTATGTTTTGCCAGAATATGTAACGGCAATGATTGGGCGATCTTTTGAAACATGCCGCTGTTTACCTTCAATCCGAAATTAGCAGCTATCAGCCACCAGAAAGTTTCTTCCCAATGATAATGGGTCTCTTTTAAAATGCTAAAAATATTTTCTGATTTTTTAAGTAATCTTTCTGCTACAAGCCTTTGTTTCCAGCCCGTTAAGGCAAGATCACTCAAATTGTGTTTCAATTTTTCGCAGGAAATAAATTGAGTCGTTTCCATTAACTGTTTATATTTTTCAATTAACAAATTAGAAACCCTGCTTTGCAATTCGAGTGTTGGCAAGTTATTTCCATTGGCATCTTTTATTTCCACATCATGATTCCATACTACATGTAAAATAATATTGTTATAATTATTATCGGCTGAATGATTATGCAAATTCCAGTGAGAAGAATTGACATGCAATTCTACATTTCCTGCCCATAAAGTATCATTGATCTTTATTTTCGCATCGCTAAAATCGGGTCCCTGGTTGGCATTATGATTCCCCTGGTGAATTACAGAAATAGAGTCTCCGTTGGTGGCAAGCAATTCATTACTATTGTAATATTGAAATTTCCAGATTTATTGAAGAATATCTTCTTTCATAGCAATAAAATGAAAAGTTGAAAAATCAGAATTTTCAATATAATGAATTAAAGTGACATAAGGATAATGCAATTATTAATTCAGAGAAATAAAGGTGAAAAAATAGTTTATTTAGATTTTACCTTTACTTTTGGCAACCATTTTAAGATCTGTTTTAAAAATGGATTTTAATTTAAAAGCCCGGGTGGCGAAATTGGTAGACGCACTGCTTTCAGGTGGCAGCGTTCGCAAGGACGTGCTGGTTCGAATCCAGTCCAGGGCACACTATATACATTATAAGCTATTTATTTATAATGACTTATTTTTTTAATGTTGCCATTTCATCACGCTTTTTTACGCTTATTCCCACATCATACGGCACATATTTGGCACACGGTTTGGCACACAAATATGTATGAATATAAATATCACGCAACGGTTATCGAAAAATGGTAAAAGTGTCTATTATAGTCTTGAATGGGGGAAAGCTGTAGGGCAACGTATTTCTACAGGCATATTTACTTATGTAAAACCCAAGGATCAGATTCAAAGAAATCACAACAAAGAAGCATTGATAATTTTGGAAACTTAACGCTCCCAAATGATTTTGGATCGGCAGGCTATCAATACCGGATATATTCCTCAACATAAAATAATGAATAATTTTCTAGACTACTATTCAGACCTATGTAAAATTAAATATGCGTAAAGGAAATAGACATCTTAGACAAAGTCTTAATTCTTTTAGAATGTTTATAGGCAAAGATTATATCTCTGCAATAGAAATCAATGAAAATCTCTGCGAACAATTCAGATCCTATTTACTGGCCAATCTGAATGGTGAAACGCCTGCAAATTATTTCAGTAGGTTTAA
>DATKQQ010000382.1:0-2649 GCA_035532615.1 Hanamia sp. | reverse complement strand
TGGAAAGATGAAAGTTTCAGAAAGAAAGATTGTCTATACACAAATTATAATGCAGCTGGGGTATTTAAGAGCAAAATGCAACGCTTTAGACGGACAATTAAAGATGATTGATTTTTCAGAGACCTATAAAAATTCAAAGGGCTGGAACTATATAGATATGGATAAGAATAAAGTTAACCAGATTTTAAATGATTGGAAACATTAATAAAGAAATAATGAAAGCATTTTTAATAATTGGTTTGATAATTTTCTCCCTCAATGGAAAATCCCAAAGCATCGTGTATCACCCGGATTTGATGCAAAGAGTAGCTGAGAATACAGCAGATAAACAAAGCTGGTTACTTCTTTATAATAATAGCCTTGATACTGTTCAAAATGACAGAAAGAAAGTACTCGCCAACTGGAGTACCATTGAAGCAGTGCAGCAGAAGATTTACAACAACCTTACTAACGTCGATGATGGTATCAAACAGAGCAGGCAGCTTTATTATATCGCACAGAAGGTGCCTAAGATATTTTCTAATGTTTTAGAGGCAAGTAAAATAGCAGTCGGAAAACCTTATTTAGTTACCTATTGGAATGGCACCGGCCAATTACTAATTGATAAAGTTTTGTCTCTGCAAAATTTTGTAAGCACCTTCATTATGAGCCATAATAATGATTCATTACTCATAGACCAAACAACCCGGGATCAATTCCTCTGGCAGACTTATCAATTAATAAATACCATTTACAATATCAGCAATAACATGGTGTATTTATTTAAACAATATACATTTCAGATGGCCTTGAATAAAGTGGTACCCTACGAGTGGTATATCAATCTTGATAAAAACATTTCACAACAAATTTTAAATGAAGCCAAACTTTGGTAATGATTAAACTACGACTACATATAACCGTTATAATTGTTTTGTTGGCTACAAATCTTCTTTTGGGACAAACGATTACCCTTGTTCAGGATAAGGCAAATAATGGACAATTGAAAAGGATGGTTTTTAATCAGTGGGATGACTGGCAACCAACACCCGAAACCAACTGGCTTGGTATTCCCAAAAACCCTATCGGATGGGCTTACTGGAGGGTGTTGCATCATGCGTATTGGAACGGAGAAGATAAGCGTCCCTGGAAAACCGGAGGTCAGTTTCAACAAAATTATTTGTCTCTCCTGGCACAGCAAGGCCTTGATAAAATGATGGTTGATACCACTAATGCAATGATGGAAACCAATCTTGCCACCGCCGCAAGTATGAGTGGCGGGGTAGCTGATATACCTTATGAGCTCTATTTTAAAAAGAAGTTTACTGATTTATATCAGGGTGTAATGGCTTATTTCCAGGCATTACAAATAAAATACCCTGCTTCATTTAATGAAATGATGAACTCACAGAATGGTAAAAAATATGTGGAGTTTTTAGATATCGAAAAAGACCGCATTGAAACGATTCATGGATTGTTTGTTGACAGGGGTTCAAGGATGGTAAGCTATTTTAAAATACTTTCAAAACTGCAACCGGCTTGTGAAGTAATAAAAAACTATGTGCATTCTTATCTGCTCCTCGCAGCGCTGCCTCCGCCTCAAAAAATTCAACAACCTAAGAGACCCGCTATTGCTGATTCCACTGATGCTAAAATCGTAAGAGAACTTTTAAAAAATTGGAAAACGAATTAAAATAAAAAGTAAAAGTAAATGGAAACGCTCTCTATATTCCTTGATATACCCGATAAGTTTTGGGATCAAAATATTATGGATCTCATTCATGGAATCCAGATGCAATTAGGTTCAGGAGAATTCATATCTGTTGCAAAAGAAATAGCGGCAGTATTAAGCCTTATTTATTTATCTGTAAAAGCCTATTCGATGATACTTGGAGAAGGCAGGTTGGAGATCATGCCACTTTTCAGGCCTTTCGTTATTACGCTCGTCATTGTCAATTTTGGTTTATATGCAAACATAGCAGGCTCCCTTGGTAATGCCGCCGCCGCAACAGAAGAAGGGCTTTTTCAGGCAAACGCAAGCCACATGGATGATTTAATGTTCACAAAAGATTCTCTAAGCACTACTTTTTGGACAAGAGTATTAGATAGCACCAGTCAAATCCGCAATCAATTATCTGAGCAGGACAACCTCAATTCAGATAAAGTGATTGATGCCGGTGATCCCAATTGGTTGGTTGGTGGTGTTTCAAAGGCGGTAGCACACGCTCAGAACGCTATTGGTTCCTATATCACCATTTATGAACAATTAGCATGGGCTAAACTCTCCATGTGGCTTCAGGGATTAATTGAAAGTATTGCATTCTCAATTTTTAAAGGAGTGGCCTATTGCTTATTCTTTATTCAAATGATTCTCATGCATATACTTCTGATCATAGGGCCTATATCATTTGCGCTAAGCATCATTGGAGCTTTTAGGGATTCATGGGTTCAATGGACAGCGAGATATATAGCTGTTTCCTTTTACACGGCTATTGGAATGATAGTCCTGAACATGGCCATCTTAATAATTTCTTACGGAATGCAGCAGGAAATATCCAGGATGCAACAAATTTTAGATAAGGCGCTTGGCCCTGATTTTTATCAATCAGTGATACACATAGATAACTTCCTTGGCTACCTGTTAATAGGCCTTCTGGTAGCGATTGGTGG
>DATKQQ010000381.1:0-22825 GCA_035532615.1 Hanamia sp. | reverse complement strand
TGTTCTTTTTCCGAAAGTAATGGCAGTATTTTTTTATACCGCTTTCGATGAATTTTTACTAATGTTGCTTCCATGCAACAAAGGTAATACTTTATTAAATTATTCCAACATACTTGTAAAACTTATTTTGTCCCAATCCCTAATTACAATAAGTGGCTTAATACTGATTGCCTTTTTCTTTTTATTTAAGATAAAACCTAAACCTGCTTCTAATATTAAAGGTATGGTGCGTACCTGGGAAAGTGTAAAAGAAGGCATTAGATTTGTTTATAAAACTAAAGAATTGTTCAGTTCACTGTCTCTCGATCTTTTTGCAGTATTGTTTGGGGGCGCTGTTGCATTGATACCAATCTATGCACGCGATATTTTAAAAGTTGGTTCGGAAGGATTTGGAATATTGAATGGCGCTTCGGATATGGGTTCTATTTTAATTGTGATCATTCTTACCCTTTTTCCGGCTAAAAGAAAACAAGGGAAAAAATTATTACTTGCCGTTGGTGGATTTGGGATTTGTATCATTGTTTTCGGCATCTCAAAAATATTTTTTCTTTCATTTGGTGCTTTATTGGTTTCAGGAATGTTGGATGGTATCAGCGTGGTGGTTCGAGGAACTATCACCCAGTTGAAAACACCTGACAACATGAGGGGTAGGGTAATGAGCGTAAATTCAATGTTTGTAAATTCAAGTAATGAGTTGGGGCAATTTGAAAGTGGGGTAACTGCAAAATTAATGGGAATCGTAACTTCTGTAATTTTTGGGGGCGGCATGACTTTATTAGTGGTCATATTTACCTGGTTCAAATCTCCTACGCTTAGAAAAATGGAATATTAAAATTTAATGATTATTAATTCCGATTCATTCAGATTATTACTTACCACAATATAACAACCCATTATCCGTTTTGAAGGTAGATTTCCACTGTTGTTTTATATGTAATTAAAAGCAAAATATTAAGAAGATATCTCATAAATATGAAAAAAATGTATTCTGTTTGTGCAATTCCTAAATCAAAAAGGAGAAACCATTGAGAAATCATCTATTGATTTTTATAATATTGATGTCTTTCCACACATTTGCAAATGGGCAGGATGTAATAAGACAAGTTTCATGTATGGATTCTACATTAAGAGAACAGGGAGATAGTTTAAAGAAGGTAATGGCCGATAAGGGCTTTATTGTTGTAAGGGAAGCCAGCATGGCAATGGAAAGTGGTTATGAAATGCCAATTTTTGTTCCCCTAACACAAGGTTCATGGTACGATTTTGCTTTTATTGGTGCTATATCATCCAGACTTTACGAAGTAAGAATGTATGATTATGATGATAAACAAGTGGTTTATGAAAAACATTATGGAGACGGAATGCAAAGTAACATTATCAATTTCTCATACATCCCAAAATTCACGGAATACCATATCATAAAACCTGTTCAGGTAAATAAAGGGAAGAAAAAAGAGATTTGCGGATATATCATTATGTTTAAAAAAGTAAAATAAGTTTTTTTGTTTTTGAATTGATACTTACCCGGGGAAGGTTTCTCCCCGGGTTTATTATAACCAGGAAATAAAATATAAGATTTGACGATTTAGAAAAACCATCCCGAATTAAACTTTGATTTCAAAAGAAATAATCTATCCAGGAACCTCAGTAAATTCAAAAACATTTAGCCTTTTTTAAATCTCAAGATGGTTTATTAAGTGGAATTTACCTTTTCCATGATGCAAAACATCAACTTCAATTAAGGTTTCTTTTGCTTTGAAGTTGAACTGGGTGGTGCGGGTGCTAATGATATTCTTATCTGAACACCTGCCCGTGTATTTGTAGTAGGCGCCGACGAAGAAATGTAGGGAATTACCCTGTCCTGGTCAAAATATAATTGCACATTTATACGGTTGTTGATATAATAAGAAAGTGTCGGGCTAATCATGATTTCTTTGCTGCCTGCCGTTGCGAAAGCGCTATTCTGATCGAGAATACTATTGGAAGTTACATTGTTCCTTATTGAAAAATTAAGACTGAAATTAATTTCATTATTCAGCTTTTTAGTTGCTGCCTTTGTAAATGGAACATTAAAAGGGAGTTTCATTCCTTTTTTGCGATAGCTGCCGCCAAAAGTAATTTGAGAAGAACGTACTTCACTTAGTTGATAGTCTAATAGGCTAAGGCTCAACTGGCGTTGCTTTGTATAATCAAATTTCAAACTAAGTTGATTGGTGAATGTCATGTCCAGTCCAAGTAATGGAGCGAATTGTTCCTGAATAGTAACATTAGGAACTAAGAAAAACGGAACATAATTATTAGAAACCGTATCAATAAAAGAGGGATAATCGTAATGCGATACGTCCTGGTAATTTAATGCAGAGGTAAAATTGTTCATACTCAGACTTGCGTTGTAAGCATGAGTAATAGAAAAATTGGTAAATATTTTCTTAAACCATGGTATTTTGCTTAATCCATTATAAGTTATACGCCAATTAGGTTTAGGTAATATTCCACTGAAAGGATTTGATTTAATATTGGCATTCTGCTGTTTTATTAAGGAAACATTATTGGGATCCTTGCCTGTGTACGCCGCAATAAATGCAGGAACTAATACATCAACTGCATATCTTCCATAACCTAATGAATAGCCATCTGCGCCGACAGGGTTTCCTTCATTTTTGTTATAAGTATTTAGTGAACCAAGCCTTTTGGATATAATTTTACGATCATCCTGGAATTTCAAAAATGTATTGGTAACTCTGTTGGGATCATATTTTCCAAATAAAGTAGTAAATGCTATATACGTTACATTAAAGTTACCAATTGCATACGGAGTTAAATGTGCAAAACCATTTCCCGTTCCCGTAGTGTCTTTAAAAGTTTCAGAATAATTTTTTGAATAAGTCTTCCCAATATTTAGATCTATTGTCAAATCCCGAACAGGTTGTAATTGTGCAGATGCTGTAAATGCCTGGTTAAAATTTTGAGAAAATAAATCATTAAATAAAGAGTCTTTTGTTATCAAACCCCGTTTAGCTGCATTATTGAGCCAGGTAGTATCAGGTTGTTTTCCCATAATAAAACCGAATCCCGGAGCCATACTATGAAAATCCTGCCCTAGAAATCTTGTACTGTCTGTGTATCCGGGTAACCTGGTATTACTGGTTTCAGCTATGGTAGCGTTTACAGATTTTACGCTCGTAATTAATTTTCCAAGTACCCTTAGAACTCCTTTTACTTGCGGTAATTCATTTGATTTTTTAGAATTTTTTGGGGTAACTAAATTAGGTCCTTTAGTATGGGAAGTATCTCTTTTTGTATTATCATTTTGTTCTTGTCGAAGCGGTTGGTCTAATGCCCTTAACCATTTAGATTTGTCATATAATCTTATAAAATCCATTTGAAAATTGGCATTTTCCTGTTGCCCATTTTCTAAAATATTACCAAGATAGGTTGCAATCCTTGAAGCTCCAATCCAATTATAATTGGCCGTATAATCCAAATGCAGGTTCATCCAATCCGTAATGGGAAATTTGGATAATGGCACATTATAAGCAAGATTTGCCGTTTGACTATAAAGGACATTTCTTCCACCAGCAAAAAAATTGTGCCATGCAGTATCTTTTTTTGCCTTTGTATTTAAACGTCCGAAAGGCTCATCCACCACTGCATTGTCCAAAGCGGTAAAATCAAGAGTAAGTGAATGAGTTAAATCCCATCTCAAAATATAATTCCTGTTGAAGGTGAAAGAATTATCATAGGTTTCCGGAGTAACGTATTGGTCCCCTCCTATACTTCTTGGTTTTAAAGCGGCAAACTGCTTGAAAATATCAGCTTTAAATGTAAGCTGAGATGGTATAGGATTTATATTAAAATCTTTTATGAGATCAAACCAGTGTGTTTTTGTTTTTTTGAATATTTTTTTAAATGGTGTAATAAATTTGGGTCGTGGCATAAAATTATATCCAAGGCTACCTTGTTGCCTGGTTACATTGTTATATTGAATAAGCGGGTTATGAGCTTCAGTTTTTGTATAGGTATAACTAAAATCAAAATTTTCAATATCCCATAAATGTGGTTTTTTATTTCCCGATCGGTTTTTATGCACATTCGTAAAACTAATTGTTTTTATAGAGGAGAAGTCAATTGCATTTTGTTTTATAGAATCTCGCTCGCTTTTTGGCGAATCTTTTAATTTTTGCTTAAAAGTAATATCTCCTTCAAGTGGATCATATTCAGGTGAACTTATTGTATTAGTAATACTCGCATAAAACGGTATAGATAATGCCGCCTTTTTAGGCAAAAGCTTTCCGAGTTCAAGATTTGCAGCAGCATCAAATTGAACAAAATTATCGGTATCTCTTTGCGTGACCCCCTGATCTAATGTGCCAAATCCAAAACTATGGGTATTAGCGGAAAGAGAAATCGTGCCCAAATCGGAAAGATTAGCATCTACCCTAACAAGAGAAGCCATTCCACCTTTTTCATTCATAGAGGTTAAGCGCAATTCATCGAACCATAATTGCCCGCAGGCAGTTGGTGCCCCTGTATTTACTACACCCATTACTATGCCAGATACTTGCCCAAGATTCGGGTTGCCCATGATAGAATAAGTTTGGCCATTGGGCTCCAATTTTGAATATAAAGTGGTTAATGATGTATCGGAAAGATCTCTTTGAATTTTAAGTTTGACAAGGTCTCCCAGGTCCAGATTGAGATTATTACTCTGAATCCATAAAGTATCATTATAAGCAAGGCTATTGGGATTAAGTCCAAGATTAAGGGGAGTTAATGCTAATGGAATTCTTACTTCATAATAATTGTTTACAAAATCACTCCCAATCCTTATAACAGCTGTAAGATCACCATTATTTAGAGTTGATGCGGGATCTCTTTCGGCATGAATATACATCTGAAGTTGTCTGAATTGTCTCAAATCTCTGCTGGCATAAGTTTGAAAAACCGCTTTACCATCATTTTTTGCAAGATCGCAAAACTGAAGAGAAAGAGATTGCTCATTCTCCAGAAGAGGTACTCCATTATTACTTAAAGTCTGCACCCTTTGTATAGCCGCCGGTGTACGATATGGCAAAGGAGTGCGTTGATCATCTTCCTCAATATTTACAGCGCCTACATTGAAAGATGTATCAGTAGCGGCTGAATAGTTTCCAGTAGAATCCAATTTATATTGAAACTTTCGCCAGGTATTTCTTACGAGGCTCAATTCGCCAAACCTCACAGTAACACTATCCTGAAAACCGGTTAAGAACATCCTTATAAAACGGATAGACTTAAAATCAGGAATAGTGCCGATTTTATTGTCATAAGATTCAATAGGGATTCTTAATTGGTACCAGGTTTCATTTCTACTTCCTCCTGAAGCAAGAGGTACGCTAATCACTTTTTTATCAATAATAAAATTATTACCAACAGTCATTTCAGGATCTGTGGGAGGTTTTAAATCAACCATGTATTGAAAATAAGATTCAGTTTGGTTTAATGTATTATCACCGTTAAGGTCTTCCTGGTCCGGTAATAAAGTAGCTGCACTGGAATATTGTGATGTATTATCAGCAATAGGTGAATTGCCTTGTGGGTTATCATACTTTTTATAGCGCTCAATGATATCCGCTTTTTCAGCATCAAGATTAGCGCCACGGTAATATTGATAATCATCTGATGAGGGGTCAGCCAAAGCATTAAGATAAACCGGTGAGTTAGATCCGAAATTGGCCGCCAGCACATTTAAGTAATCATTTCTACGAAAAGTTCTTTCGCTACTATCAGTAAGACCATCAAATCCAACATCCTGGTATGGTCGGTCACCTGGATTATTACTAAATGCATCCGTTACCTGTATCGGATTACGTGGCACAACCCCCCAATTTGTTGTATCAACCTGGGCAGGAAGATTTGGAGTTGGTAATCCATTTTCATAGAATCTTTGGCCATCTTTAAGTATGTCTTCAGAAACTTCGCCTAAATCAATATAAAATTGGCCACCGGTACTGGTGGGGTCGTTTATAAAAGGATCCTGAACCCAACATTCAATATATTGAATATTTGCCGTTTCAAAATCTGTCTGATCAAGACTTCTCATTAATCCACCCCATTTTTTTTGTGGATCCAAAAATTGTCCATTTGAATTTAATTCTGATTTTGAAGTGGTGTAATTATATGGACCTCGATCTTTTGGAAAATAAGAAAGATCAAATGTGATTAATTGGCTTTGACCAAAATCAGGAGTTGACTGCGGGAATAATGCCTGCTCTGGTATTGCCTCCATACGAGGATCAGAAAGGACTGCTGTATTCCCCGCAAGTGGGTTATTAGGGTTTTTCGGATCTTGCAAAGTGGGTTCAATCTGGTACCATGAAATCTGTGCACGGTTCATCCCATATACCAGGCTATTGCTTGAATCCGCTTCAGGAAAAAGAAGGTTTCCATTTTTATCAGTGGCACCATAAGGAGTAGAGGCTAATGCCCAGCTTATTGGCGGAAAGCGCAAATCAATATTGCTCTGGCTTCCTTCAAAATCATCAATATATACCGCTCCATTATTTCCTTTTCCTATTTGCGGCGCATGACCCGGCTTTAAAAATGCCGCTTCTGCATAAGCATTGAGAGTGGAAGGAGCGGTGGAATTATAAAAAGGGAGCTTGTTTAATATTTTAGTAAACCTCGGCATATCTCTTCGTAAACTTCCATCCAAACCATACATGGTATTACGAATGGGATCATCACCATAATCTACTTTTGTAAAAAATGGTCTTTCACTTAGGCGTACAATTGTTCCTCCAATATCTATTTGTTCTTTAGCATTGTTTTTTAAAAGATAATCTAATCTTAAACCCAAATAGCTTTTCTGTTGTAGGCCAGACGTGGCATTATTTTCATAATTTACCTGAACGGGCACACCTGAATTAATAATTGCCTGGTTAATTATTTTAATAGTACCAAGGTCATAGTTAATAGTATAATCAATATTTTCTCTTAACTGCTGCCCTCCAGCCGTCACTGTTACGGAGCCTGGAGGTATATTATATCCAATACTTATATCTCCGCTTGATGTTGTTTTTGCCGTTCCCTGAATTACAAACCTGTCAAGATTTGGAAATTGTTGCTGTGCAGTGGACTGTATCGAATCATATAAAGGATAATATAAACTATCTGCCGCGCTCGTTGGATTGGAGAAAACTTTGGAAGCTATATCTCTCCCAAAAGGTTGTAATAGGGGGAATATAATCCTGCTGTATTGCGACAAAACAGTATATCCTTCAATATAATCAAATACGCCATCTGGTTGAGGATCGCCTGCGCTATTTAGCCTGTCAAGGTTCTCGAGCGTTAAGATTGGTGTTCCCTGGTTGAGATCACCAAATGGAAGATACCTTTTTGCGCCTAATCCCGGTTGTTGATATAAAACATTCAATTGAAAATTCTGCTGGCTTAAAGTTCCATAACCTACACTGTAAACGTTTTTCATCATTAATTGCCATATTGGAAGATCAGGTCGCTGAGCAGTTGCTTTTAATAGTTTTAAAAAAAGCACTTTTTGGTTACTTGTTGTAGAATCTGGTGGTACGTCTTGTGAAAATTCTCCTACCTGGTATATTTTGCCATTATAAGAATATTGATAGGCCACCGCCAGGACCTCCGAGGGCTGCAATGGTTGGCTTAAAGAAATAAAACCTACCCGAGGATTATAGTAATATTGAGAAGAGTCTAATTTTTTTGCGTAAGTGATTTCATAATCCTGTGAAGGAGCTAATCCCATATTCATCAACTGGGAATTAATAAGAGCAGAATTGCGACTATTGGGATTGCTTATAATTGTGGAATATTCGTTATTAGTTGAATTATCAGGTAATGAACCCGAAACTGTAAAATGATGATAAGGTTGATTTTCGCCAAGATCCATAAGTCCTACAATTTCCCTGGCATTCGTAGTAGCGCCGGTTGTGTTGGTAACCCACACTTCCATTTTAAGAATTTGTACCGGTGTAGTAATTGCCGGTGCATTACTCATTACTTTATTAAAATTATTTTTAAAATATTGCGCCAACAAAAAGTGCCGGTTTTGTTCATAGGCATCTGCTTTGATTGAAAAAGCTGTTGCCGCACTTCCACCCTGCAAATTTGTAGATTGCCTTGATGAAGTTTGATTGGCGAGAACAGTGGTTACTGATAATTTGCCAAATTGCAATTGTGTTTTTATCCCAAATAAAGATTGTGCTCCCGGAATTAAAGTACTTTTTAATGGAAAAGTCACATTACCAGCTTCAAATTTTTTCAATATTTCATCCTGGGTACCTGTGTAATTTAATTTCAACTGATTGGTGAACCCAAAATTGGCCAGGGTATTATAATTGATTGGAAATTTTAGTTTATTTCCAATATTCGCTATTACATTCAATTGAGCAGCCATATTAAAATCAAAACCGCCATTTTTTCTTGCTTTTTCAGGTAAGGTGGGGTTATCTACATTCTGTCCCTGGTAGCCGGCAGTAATATCCACATTTCCCTGTGGTTTAATATCTATTTTCCCGTTTCCAAATAACCTGTTGAATAAATCATTATATACATTTAGCTTTGGCTTTATCTGAGCACGATTTAAAAGGTCAAGAGTATTTGCTCTCTCTTTAAAATAATTAATCTCTGCTCTTTGGGCTTCCATAGCCTGGAACTCTTCTGCTGTGTAAGTGGTAGGCGTTCTGTAGTACTGGTTTCCAACTTTTTCATAAACTGTATAAGTTTTTGATATTGGATCATAAGCTACAGAATCATTGATATTAGGCGGAGTTTGTAAATCGTAAACGTTGGGTTGAGAAGAAATAAAATCACCTCTGCTGTCGTGAATTGGGAAAGGCAGGCTATCGTTATTATGAATTGCGGATGTATCTTGCCCTATTGCATGAGAAGGTAATACAATAGAAAATACTATTGATAAAAACCAACAAATTATAAACCCAATATAATTTGGCCTTAATTTTCTATTAAGCAACATCCGGCAAATTAATTAGGTAGATTTCTATCAAATAGCTTTTAAGGCTTTTTTTATTAAAGTTTCCAGGGTATTTATTGAAGGTTCTGTAATTACTATTTTTTTAATCGCTTGTTCTGCTACCGGCCTTGCGATTCCTAAGGCTACCAGAGCATTTAACGCATCCTGCTCCAAAGTATTGCCAACGCCTCTAAAACCTTGTGCAGTTGTGGATATTTTTGAGATTTTATCTTTTAATTCCAACACAATTCTCTCAGCGGTTTTTCTGCCGATCCCTTTCACACTTTCCAAAACCGAAGTGTGATTCATCAGAATGGCATTTCTAATTTCATCTTGCTTCATACCAGACAACATCATCCTGGCAGTAGAAGCGCCAACACCCGAAACACTTATCAGCAAGATAAACATTTCTTTTTCCATTATGTCAAAAAAACCATATAAAATATGCGCATCTTCTTTTATTTGGAGGTAAGTATATAATTTCCCTTCGTTTAGTCGCTGAATTTGTGCATAAGTATTCAGGCTTATATTGACTTCATAGCCTACTCCCTGAACATCTACATAAACCAGTGCTGGTGATTTATAAGAAAATTTTCCCGACAAATATGCTATCATAGTTTTGAAAAAGTGTGCCAAAAATAAGTAATTCAGCTTAATGATATCCATATTAGGAATTAAATATTATTATTTGTAAAACGAATACTCAGGATGTTGTATTTTTATCGCATTAATTAAAAAATTTTTATATAAATGAATCAAAAAGTATCCGCGGCCATTACTGCTGTTGGCGCCTATGTGCCAGAATATAAACTTACAAATGCCGAATTGGAAACCATGGTAGAAACCTCTGATGAATGGATAAAAACCCGAACCGGAGTAGAAGAAAGAAGAATTTTAAAGGGAGAAAATATGGGCGTTTCTAAAATGGCAGTTCCCGCTGTATTGGAACTATGCAAAAAAAGAGGAATCGATCCGATTGAGATTGATTGCCTTATTTGTTGCACGGTTACTCCGGATATGACCTTTCCGGCTACTGCTAATATTATTACATTTCAAATCGGCGCGACAAATGCCTTTGGTTTCGATCTTTCCGCAGCCTGTTCAGGGTTTTTATTTGGAGTTACTACGGGTGCTTCATTAATTGAAAGTGGTCGTTACAAAAAAGTAGTCGTTGTGGGAACCGATAAAATGAGTGGCATTGTAGATTACAGCGATAGAAAAACATGTGTACTTTTTGGTGATGGAGCCGGCGCTATTTTATTAGAACCCAATGAAGAAGGTTATGGGATACAGGACAGTCTTTTAAAAACCGATGGCATAGGTTGTGAATATCTCAAAATGGTAGCAGGTGGTTCCGCAAAACCTGCTTCCGTAGAAACTATAATGGCGAAAGAACATTACATTTTCCAGGAAGGTCCACAAGTGTTTAAGTTTGCTGTAAAAGGAATGGCCGATGTTTCTTATGAATTATTAGAAAGAAATCATTTAACCGGGGATGATATTGCATGGCTGGTTCCGCACCAGGCCAATAAAAGGATCATTGATGCTACCGCAAACCGCATGGGACTAAGCATGGATAAAGTGATGATTAATATTCAGCGTTATGGAAATACTACTTCTGCTACCATCCCATTATGTTTATGGGAATGGGAAAAACAATTACACAAAGATGATCTGATTGTTCTTGCTGCATTTGGCGGAGGTTTTACCTGGGGTGCTACTTTGGTAAAATGGGCGTATAATACAAATTGATGGGTTAAAAGTCTTTTAACCATTAAGAAGTTAATTTTTTATAATCTACCAGACATTAAATAACTTAAATTCTTATCTTCATTTCTTTTAAAATCATTTTAAAATGAATATTGCTCCCTATATAGAACATACTTTTTTAAAACAAACTACCACTATTTCGGATATTGATAAATTATGCAAAGAGGCCAGGGAATACAGGTTTGCAGCAGTTTGTGTTCCACCATTATATGCTAAAAAAGCAAAAGAATTTTTAAGTGATTCAGAAATAAAAACGTCTGCTGTAATTGGATTCCCATTTGGATATTGTGCTATTGAGGCAAAAGTTGCCGAAATAGTTTTAGCTATTGTAGATGATGCAGATGAACTTGATATGGTCGTAAATATTTCAGCCATAAAAAACGGCGACTGGACCTTTATTGCCAATGAAATCAATACCATTATGCCTATTGTAAAAAATAAAAATAAGGTTATAAAAGTAATTATTGAAAGCGGTATATTGAATGATGATGAAATCATTAAATGTTGCCATATCTATGGTGCGGTGGGTGTAGATTATATAAAGACTTCCACCGGATTTGCCGAAAAAGGTGCATCAATTCATGCAGTAAAAATGATTAGAGCACATCTACCCGACCAGGTGAAAATTAAAGCGAGCGGAGGCATCCGGTCTTATTCTTTTGCAAAAGAATTGATCAATGCCGGTGCAAACAGGCTTGGCTGTAGTACAAGCATAGACATTATAAAAGAAAGTGAAGAAATTGAGAGAATGATAAGTTTGCGAGTTAGATGAAATCTTACTAATAGCGGATTTTTAAAGATGGATTTTTGATATGAAAAAATTATTATTTCTAAGTTTTATTTGTTATTCTCATCTTTCTTTTGGGCAAAATACGGATTCCTTAAAAGAAAATAAACCAGTAATTTTTAAAGATTACCGAATTGATATATTGGGACAAAAGGAAGCGGAGCTTAATACAGCCTTGTTGAAATTAAAAGCAAGCACCACGCAAGGTTACAGGCTTATGGTTTTAAATACCAACAACAAGAATTATGCTTTTAAAGTGCGTGCTGAATTGTTACAAAAATTCCCGGAGCAAAAGCTGTATATGTGGTATTCAAATCCATATATTCGAATCAAATTCGGCAACTTTAAAACCAAAGAAGAAGCGGAGCCTTATAGAAAGCAAATCAGTGAAATGCTTGGTGGCGCTACTATTTACCTCATTCCCGAAACAATAGAAGTAAATCCCGGAAATGGTTTTGATCCGGATAGTATGAAGTAGATTGAAAAAATAGAATAAAACTCGAATCACCAAATGAGTTATAATTAAAAGAGTTTCATCCACGAAACCCTTTATTTTTGCCACATGTTGAAAGAAAAAATAAAAACTTTATCAAAAAAATATTCAACGGAATTCATTGGGATTCGTCATCACTTGCACGCTCATCCTGAGTTGAGTTATAAAGAATTCGAAACCTCAAAACTTGTTCAGGGGAAATTAAAAGAATATGGGATTGATTTTGAAGTGATGGCAAATACCGGTGTAATAGGAATCCTCAAAGGGAAAAACCCCGAACAAAAAATAATTGCCCTACGGGCAGATATGGATGCGTTGCCAATTACAGAAAAAAATAAAGTAGAATATCAATCTCAAAATGAAGGAGTAATGCATGCCTGCGGTCACGATGTACATACCACTTGTTTACTTGGAGCAGCAAAAATTTTGAGTGAATTAAAAGACGAATGGGAAGGAACTATCAAATTAATTTTTCAACCTGGAGAAGAAAAAAATCCGGGTGGAGCAAGCATGTTAATAAAAGAAGGTGTTTTGGAAAATCCAAAACCCGAAGTAATTTTTGCTTTACATGTGCATCCAGGTTTAGAAGTGGGAAAGTTAAGTTTTCGTGCTGGAATGGTAATGGCCAGCGCAGATGAAATTTATATCACTGTAAAAGGAAAAGGTGGCCATGCTGCAGCACCTCATTTAACCACTGATACAATTCTTACGGCTTCCCAATTGGTGATAAATTTGCAACAAGTAGTAAGCAGAATGAACAATCCTTTTAATCCCTCTGTACTTTCTATCACTTCTTTCCAGGGCGGTAATACTACCAATGTAATTCCATCAGAGGTAAAACTAATGGGAACTTTTAGGGCAATGAATGAAGAATGGAGATTTAAAGCGCATGATCTCATTAAAAATATCTGTCGGAAAACTGCGGAAATTTCAGGTTCCGGAATTGATGTGGAAATAGATGTAGGTTACCCTTTTGTTATCAATAATGCGGAACTAACGGATAAGCTCAGACGAAAAGCAGTGCAATTTGCCGGTGAAGAAAATGTGGAAGAGACTGAAATGCGTATGGGAGCAGAGGATTTTGCTTTTTATTCTCATATTATTCCCGCTTGTTTTTTCAGGCTTGGCGTTGGAAACATGAAAAATAATATTACTTCAGGAGTACATACACCCACATTTAATATTGATGAAAATGCGATTGAAAATGGAATGGGTATTATGGCATGGCTCGCTGTTTCTTTATTATTGAATTGACTACTTTACCTATCTTTACTTCTCAATAAAAAAATGAATCACAGGTTACTTTAAAGTGGTTTAACAAGTATCTATGCAAAAAAGTATTCGCAATCAGGAAGCACTCGATTATCATTCAAAGGACAGGCCGGGCAAAATAGAAGTAATTCCTACAAAAGCTACTAAAACGCAAAGAGACCTGTCACTGGCTTATTCACCAGGTGTGGCTGTACCATGCCTTGAAATAAAAGAAGATCCTGAAAAGGCCTATCAATACACTGCAAAAGGAAATTTAGTTGGAGTTATCAGTAACGGAACTGCGGTTTTGGGCTTGGGTAATATTGGGGCTCTAGCAGGAAAACCTGTCATGGAAGGCAAAGGGGTTCTGTTTAAAATTTTTGCAGATATAGATGTTTTCGATATCGAAATTGACGAAACAGATCCTGAAAAATTTGTAGAAATTGTTGCTGCCCTGGAGCCTACATTTGGTGGCATTAACCTGGAAGATATCAAGGCACCTGAATGTTTTTATATAGAACAAAAATTAAAAGAGCGTTTACAGATTCCTGTTATGCACGATGATCAACATGGTACTGCCATTATTAGTTCTGCCGCTTTGTTGAATGCCCTGGAGATTCAAAAAAAGAAGATCGGCAAAGCTAAATTTGTAGTAAATGGCGCAGGTGCAGCAGCTATGGCTTGCATTCAACTTTATGTAGCACTTGGTGCAAACCCTGTAAATTTTGTAATGTTTGACCGTACAGGTGTGATTTATGGAGGAAGAGAAGGACTGGATGAAAAGAAGAAAATGTTTGCCATAACTAAAAATAAAGATCTTACCTTATCCGGGGCCCTGAAAGATGCCGATGTTTTTATCGGATTGAGCATAGGGGATGTAGTAACTCCTGAAATGATAAAGAGCATGGCAAAGAATCCCATAGTTTTTGCAATGGCCAATCCTGATCCGGAGATTACTTATGATAAAGCAATTGCCGTTCGAAAAGATGTAATTATGGCCACAGGCAGAAGCGATTATCCCAACCAGGTAAATAATGTTTTGGGGTTCCCCTATATTTTTAGGGGAGCATTGGATGTGCGGGCTACTCAAATAAACGAAGCAATGAAACTTGCTGCTGTGAAGGCTTTGGCTGAAATTGCCAAATTACCTGTGCCGGATATTGTGACGATGGCTTATAATGAAAAAAATATTCTTTTTGGCCCCGAATACATTATTCCCAAGCCACTTGATAATCGGTTACTTACATTAGTTGCACCTGCAGTTGCAAAAGCAGCTATGGAAAGTGGCGTCGCCAGAAAGCAGATTACAGATTGGGAAAAGTATTCTGTAGAGCTCAATGAAAGGCTGGGAATTGACAACCATTTATTAAGGATGCTGGTTGCAAAAGCTCGAAAAAATCCAAAGCGCGTAGTTTTTGCAGAAGCAGAAAACCAAAAAGTGTTAAAAACCGCACAATTGGTACAGGACGAAGGAGTGGCTTTCCCTATTTTACTGGGTAATCGCGAAAAGATTGAGCAAATTGCCAATGATGGTGGTATTGACATCACCGGCATGACTATTATCGATCCCAGGAACGACAATACTTATCAAAAAAGAATGGAATTTGGTGAAATATTTTTTGCCAAAAGGCAAAGAAGAGGTTACAATGCTTATGAAGCTAAAAAAGCAATGATTGACAGAAATTACTTTGGCTGCATGATGGTGGAAACAGGCGAAGCAGATGCAATGATTTCAGGGCTTACCAGAAATTATCCCAATACGATCAGACCTGCTTTGCAGGTGATAGGTACCGAAACTAATTCTAAAAAAGTGGCCGGAATGTATATTATGATGACTAAAAAAGGCCCTTTATTTTTGGCAGATACTACAGTAAATTTTAATCCTACTGCCGAAGAACTGGCTGATATAGCCATCATGGTAGCTGAAGAAGTAAGAAATTTTGGGATTACGCCTTGTATTGCCATGTTAAGTTATTCCAATTTTGGTAGCAGCGATTCTCCTGAAGCAAAATTAGTAGCGCGCGCGAGAGAGATTGTAAAACAAAAAGAACCTACACTAACGATTGACGGTGAAATGCAGGCCAATGTTGCTTTTAACAAAGAAATAATAAAAGATAATTATCCATTTAGCGAATTGGTCAATAAAGATGTAAACGTGCTTATTTTCCCTAATCTTGCTGCAGGTAACGTAACTTACAATCTACTGCAGGAAGTTGGCGGGGCAGAAGCAATCGGACCTGTTTTATTAGGGCTTAATAAACCTGTTCATATCCTTCAATTAGGGAGTCATGTACGCAGTATTTACAATATGGTATTAATAGCCGTAGTTGATGCTCAACTTAAATGTAAAAGTAAAAAAGATGAAAATTTAGTTCCACCTAATAAATGGAGGAAATCCAAAAAGTCCACAGATTAGGAATCATAAAATAATTTTTTAAGTATAAAGATGAAACTATTTTCTACAATTGGCGCTTATCTTTTGATGATGAAGGGAATGTTTACCAAGCCCGAAAATTTTAAGATGTATTGGAAAGAATTGATGCATCAATCGGTGGAAATAGGCATGGGCTCCCTCTGGATTGTAACAGTAATTTCCATTTTTATGGGAGCAGTTAGCGCTATACAAACTGCATATCAACTCACAAATCCTATTATTCAAAAAGAAACAATCGCGCAGATAGTACGCGATACAGTCATTCTCGAATTTGCACCCACATTGGTTTGCATCGTACTGGCCGGCGTGGTAGGAAGTAAGATTGCAGGCGAATTGGGAAATATGAGAGTGAGCGAACAAATTGATGCGCTCGAAATTATGGGGATCAATACAAAATCTTATTTGGTAGCCCCGAAAATTTTAGGTGCTCTTATCACTATTCCATTATTGGTAATTCTGGCAATGGCGCTTGGCATTTATGGTGGCAGATTGGCCGGAAGCCTTGGAGGTATCTTACCGGCTGTAACTTACGATAGAGGATTACTCATGAATTTTGTTCCTAAAAATGTGTGGTTTGCCCTGGTAAAAGCTTATACGTTCGCTTTTATTATTAGCAGCGTTTCATGTTTCTATGGTTACAATGTAAAAGGCGGGGCCCTCGAAATAGGCAGGGCAAGTACTACTGCGGTTATTACCAGTTGCATACTTATCTTATTTGCCGATTATATACTTGCCTTCTTTTTACTTTAAAAAATATCCATTAAAAAGAATAATTAAAAAATACAATTGTATTCATAATGATAGAGATAAAAAATGTTTCTAAATCTTTTGGTAATAAAGAAATACTTAAGGGAATAAATGCTGTAATGGAAACCGGCAAGACGAATCTTATTATTGGTACCAGTGGGAGCGGCAAAACAGTTTTGCAGAAATGTATGGTTGGTCTTTTTGAGGTTGATAATGGCGATATAATTTTTGATGGCAAAAATTTAACCACTATGCATGAAGAAGAACGAAAAGAACTCCGGCAACAGATAGGAATGCTCTTTCAGGGTTCGGCTCTTTTCGATAGTATGACTGTAGAACAAAACGTAAAATTTCCATTAGATATGTTTACTAAGTGGAATCATCAAAAAAAAATAGAGAGAGTAAACGATGTTCTTGCAAGAGTTGAATTAGAAGGAACCAATAAAAAATTTCCGGCTGAAATAAGTGGAGGCATGAAAAAAAGAGTAGGAATTGCCAGGGCTATTGTTCTGAACCCAAAATATTTATTTTGTGATGAACCTAATTCAGGTCTTGACCCCCAAACCTCTATGGTTATTGACAAATTGATCCATGAAATCACCGTAGAAAATAATATTACAGCCATTATCAATACCCATGATATGAACAGCGTAATGGAAATAGGCGAAAATATTATTTATTTATACCAGGGAGAAAAAGAATGGGAAGGAACTAACAAAGAAATTATTTTCAACAAAAATCAAAAATTAAATGAATTTATTTTTGCCTCTCAGTTTCTAAGAGATGCCAAAGATATGCGCATGCTCGAGGAAAAAGGAATTATTGATAATGACCGTAATATGGATGAAATCATGAGAGAAGGTGGTGCTAACCTTGTGATTGGTGATGAGGATAAAAAAGAATAAGGAATTGATTTGGTTCTTAAAACAGAAACTTTAGCATCGTGCCCCTTTAAGAAAATCTTCTTTTTACCAATTGATCAAACTGTTTTACTACGGGATGATTATCGTGCCATCCGATTTTTATTTTTAATTCTCTTCTTATCCAGTATTCAGCTTCCGCATAAATAGAAAAACTCTGTATCGTTTTAACGCTACGTTCATACATGGCTTCGTCGCCCCTGAATAATTCATTGATAAATAGAAAACGGTCATTTATACCAATTGCCTTTTTTAAATCTTTTATGGGTGCCGTAGTTAGCGCCTGAGAAAGTTCGATTTTACTTTCTTTTAGTTTATCATTTAGTGATTCGGGATATTCAAAGGGAAGTTCATCAGATAAGGATTTTTTTTCAGGATTTGCCTGATGTGCCAGAGTGGGCACCTCTTCCAAAGGATCATAAAGCAAAGGTGGTCTGCTATTAGAACCCCGTGAATTAGCAGTATCCGCGTTTCGTCTTATCTGTTCCAGTTCAGCTTCTATTTCTTTTTCATCCACCTGCAGCACTTCTATTATTTTTTCCTCTTTAATGGTAGTGCCTGCCCTGGAAATATCTATTCTTGATATATTAAAAACATAAGGCATTAAAACGGCAACCTTATGATTTGAAATGTTCTCTTTTTTCTCCAGATTGTTACTTAATTCAGCCTCCAGCAATTGTACAGTTTGTAGCATTGATTCGGCAGATGAATTTTCATCGAGTTGCTTTTGAAGTTTTTTCAGGAGTGTTGACACTCTTTCCATATAAAAAATGTAAATAGTTTTTAAATAAATATTGGAAAAAATCTTTCTTTTTGATTTACCGAAAAATCATTTTAACGTTGCAAATCGAGGCTAAGTTACAAATTGAAAATTAAAATTAAATACAAAAAATGTTTTTAGAACCTAATTTCATTGGCGAAAGGCGCGGCTGGATAGAAGTAATTTGCGGAAGCATGTTCAGTGGTAAAACAGAAGAACTCATCCGAAGGTTGAAAAGAGTGGAAATTGCTCACTTAAAAGCTGAAATATTTAAACCTTCGATGGATACCAGGTTTGACGATCAAAAAATTGTAAGTCATGATGAAAATAAAATACAATCCACACCGGTAGATAATTCACAAACCATACTTTTGCTGGCTCAGGATGTAAATGTAGTTGGCATTGACGAAGCCCAGTTTTTTGATGATCAGATCACTGATGTTTGTGAAGCCCTTGCCTTAAAAGGAATGAGAGTAATTGTTGCCGGCCTGGATATGGATTACCAGGGAAAGCCTTTTGGTCCGATGCCCAGCCTGCTTGCGATAGCAGATTATATTACCAAGCTTCACGCTATCTGTGTAGTATGCGGAAATATTGCCAATGTGAGCTATCGAAAAGTGAAAACAAGCGGAAAGGTTTTATTGGGAGAAAAAGATTTATATGAACCAAGATGCAGGGTATGTGCGAGGTTAATTAGCTGATTATGTTTCACCTTTAATTTTATGGCTTCTTTTTAAAAATGAAAAAAGTAAATTGTATGGAATATTTATTACATAAAACTCCCTAAACCTTCATCCTGATACCTCAAACCTACTCCCCTCTTTCTATGTCAAAAATAATCACCCTCTTAAAAAAGGACTTTCTGCTGGAACTCCGGCAACAGCATACTTTTTTTGGCATTTTATTGTATGTAGCTTCTACCATTTTTGTTTTATACCTCGCTATGGGGCAACCGGATAGTACGGTGTTTAACGGGTTGTTTTGGATGATACAATTATTTGTATGTGTAAATGCAGTGGCCAAAAGTTTTCTTCACGAAAGCAAAGGGCGTATGCTTTATTTTTATTCCATCACAAGCCCAGTAAATTTCATCATTGCCAAATTAATTTATAGTGTAGCAGTTATGCTTCTAATGGTTTTAGTAAGTCTTATTTTGTTTTGGATTTTATTGGGCGATCCAGTGATGAAACCGTTTCAATTTATTGGGATTGCCTGCCTCGGCGGGCTAAGTTTAAGCCTTGTATTTACCTTAATGTCGGCCATTGCTGCCAAGGCCCATCAGAATGCAGCGATCATGGCCATCCTTGGATTTCCACTTATCATTCCTCAATTGCTTTTGTTGATCAGATTGTCCAAAGCAGCATTTGGAGAGGTTTTCAGAGAAGGCGCACTTTTAGAGATCACACTACTAATACTGGGGCTTGATATTTTAGTAGTTGTTTTGTCTGTCGTATTATTTCCTTTTTTGTGGAAGGATTAGGTTTTTATGACTTCACAATGTTTATACTACGGTTATAACATAAGTTAATTCCTGGTTTAATATTATATTTCTATCATACCTGATTTGATTTTCAATAACATGTTTTTGCAACTAAATTCTAAAAACAAATCAAAGATTTTATCCTTAATTTTGCCCCACAAAAAAAAATCATGAAATTAAAATGGTGGAAAATATTGTGTATTGTGTTTTTGTTTTTCACCTTCACTGCCGGTTTCCTGATTCATGTTCCTTTTGTAGGAAATCTTCATCAAAGTATCCGTAATTTTTTCTTCCATGTACCTATGTGGTTTGGAATGATTGGATTGCTCACGCTTTCTTTAGCATATTCTATTGCTTATCTGCGGACTCAAAATCTCAGATACGATATTTACGCTTCTGAATTCGCAAAAACCGGTGTTGTTTACGGAATCTTAGGATTAATTACAGGTTCCATCTGGGCAAAGTATTCCTGGGGCGAATTTTGGAGCAACGATCCTAAACAAATAGCCGCTGCCATTGCGGAATTAATATACCTGGCCTATCTCGTTTTACGTGGCTCCATGACAGACATGGACAAAAAAGCCAGGGTAACAGCAGTATATAATATTTTCGCGTATTTTATTTATATCCCTTTAATAATAATATTGCCGAGAATGGTACAATCCCTTCATCCCGGCGGACTGGAAGGCGCTAAAGGTGGTGGTAATCCTGCACTTGGCGGCAATAGCCTTGATTCGACAATGGAAATGGTTTTCTGGCCTGCTGTTTTTGGCTGGCTACTTTTAGGAATCTGGATCAGCAGTTTAAAAATAAGATTAAGCCTGCTTGCCAATAAAAATGTAATACATGAATAAATTATTTTTTAAGCATTTATGCTTTACCGTTATATTTTTTTTGACAGCTCCGTTTCTATGGGCTCAGTCGGAAGCTTCTTCCATTGATCAAACAATGAGAAGCCATGATAAAATATTCGTGGTAATGACTGTTTGTATCATTATTCTGATTGTTTTCTTCTTATATTTAATTAGAATTGACAGAAAAGTTTCAAAAAAAGAAAAATTAAATTAATTGTATCTTTCAGTAGGTTTTCTTAAAAGATCAACAAGATAAATACCCGAATCCGCTGATTCCAAGAATTGGAAGTATCCGAAGTTAATTAGAAACAAAAGTTACTAAATTTCGATTGTGGCAAGAGTTTCCGAATTTTTTATTTACACGAAATTGTTTTAGTTTCATTAAATAATTATTAAATACAAATTGTATGGAATCAAAAACATCTTATAGTTTTTTTAAAAACGTTGAAAAAAGTTTTGATAAAGCTGGCGCATTTACACGATGGGATAATGGAATATTACAACAAATAAAACAATGCAATAGTGTTTACCAGATGCGTTTCCCGATAAAAAGAGAAAGCGGCGAAATTGTTACAATAGAAGCGTATCGCGTGCAACATTCACATCACAAAACTCCGTGCAAAGGAGGCATCCGTTTCAGTAATTTTGTAAACCAGGATGAAGTGATGGCACTCTCTGCTTTAATGACTTACAAATGCGCGATTGTAAATGTGCCTTTTGGTGGCGCTAAAGGAGGAATCAAAATAAACCCCAGAGAATATACTCCCTACGAGCTGGAAAAAATTACCCGTCGTTATACTGCAGAATTAGTTAAGAAAAATTTCATTGGACCGGGCACTGATGTTCCTGCCCCCGACTACGGAACCGGAGAAAGAGAAATGGCCTGGATACTGGATACTTATGTTGCCCTTCATCCCGGTGAAATAGATGCCGCAGGTTGTGTTACCGGCAAACCTGTATCTCAAGGCGGAGTAAGAGGAAGAAAAGAAGCTACAGGATTAGGCGTGTTTTACGGACTTTCCGAAGTTTGTAATATGACTTCACTCATGGAAAAAGTAGGATTGCCAGTAGGAGTAAAAGGAAAGCGGATTTGTGTTCAGGGAATGGGAAATGTGGGATATCATACAGCACTTTTTTTTCAACAGGCCGGAGCAATTATTGTAGGACTTGCAGAATATGAAGGCGCTATTTACAATTATGGAGGTCTTGATATAGAAAAAGTATGGCTCCACCGTCAAAAAACAAAATCTATTCTTGATTTTCCAGGTGCCACCAATTTTGAAAAATCAACCGATGCTCTTGAAATGGAATGCGATATTCTGATTCCTGCTGCATTGGAAAACGTGATCAATGGAGAAAATGCAGGAAGAGTAAAGGCAAAAATAATCGGAGAAGCTGCTAATGGCCCGTTAACTCCTGAAGCAGATGAAATTTTAAACCCTAAAGGCGTATTGATTATCCCCGATATGTATCTGAATGCTGGCGGGGTTACCGTTAGTTATTTTGAATGGTTGAAAAACCTTAGTCATGTACGTTATGGCCGTTTGGAAAAAAGATTCACAGAAAACATGAACCATCATATTGTAAACCAGCTTGAAGAATTGACCGGCAAAACGATAAGTACTCCGGAAAAAGATTTTATTTTGCATGGTGCTGATGAAGTGGACCTGGTAAGAAGCGGACTTGAAGAAACTATGACAGCTGCAACGCGGGAAATTGTTGACATCTGGCAAAAAACACCAGCCATTCCGGACATGCGGACAGCGGCTTATGTTTGCGCTATTAATAAAGTAGCTACCTCTTATGCTGAATTGGGAATTTTCCCATAAAAAACCGTTTAGATGGTTAAACCCAGTCACCCTAATTTTCTTTTCAAAACGCAGGATGAATTTTAATTTAAGTGGTTCAATAACCTAAATTTTTTATTATAAAAACAATATTGAATAAAAATTACACAAGTTCATTACGAAGAGACCTTTAATAAAAAAGAAAATTTAAAGTTATTTGTATTTTTAAAAGTTGAAAATAATTCATCTGAATAAATCATGAAATTTATTTATTTCTGATTTTGCCAGAATTTTTATTCCATAAAATTATTGGTTAAGATAATACCAGTCCTTATAAAAAATTAGTATTAAAAACTTTCAAGTATCTGTTATAATATACTTATAAACAGACTGTTACGCGTATATTGGTGTAAAAATAAGTAAGAATTACATTTCTGTAATTCTTACATTAGGAGGTCCCGAGCGGATTCGAACCGCTGTGGGAGCTTTTGCAGAGCTCTGCCTGACCACTCGGCCACAGGACCTTTTTTGGTGCACAAAAATAGGTAATTTTTGC
>DATKQQ010000380.1:0-6923 GCA_035532615.1 Hanamia sp. | reverse complement strand
GACTATTGAAGACTATTGAATATTATTGAAGATTCTTAAATACTTATGCAGATAAATAAGGATTAACAGCGATATATGCAGAGTGAAATTGAAGATTATTACATACAAATGCCTACAAACAGAGAGTTTTAAAGATTAATTGAAGACTTCTATTCGGGAACTTTAAAAAAACTGAAAACATGACAAGATGTGTCTTTGTCTTTACATTCCAAAGACTATCTTGCCCGCTTAGGCGGGAATTAAAAATTTTGCGCAACTTATTTTTTATTAATTAAATGAATTAATTTATAACTTAGATTAATAATTTTGAATTATGAAAGAAGTAAGGATTCAGATAAATTTCAGGATGACAAAAAGCCTGAAAGAAAAATTAAAACAGCAAGCTGATGAAAGGGATATTTCTATTCGAAAAGTGATTGAGCATAGAATTGAAAACCTGATTGCCACAGCAAGAAGCAATAAAGTTGCTGTGATCCTTGGTTTACAGGAACTGCCCCAGTTTCATCAACAATATGGGAAGTCAACAGCAGACACCATCTCATCACTCATGGGTAGTGTAATTTCCGGAGCTGTGAGGTCAAAAGAAACTTTACTATGGCTGGAAACATTGTTCGGAAAAATAAAACAGAATAATATGGGACTTAATATCGACAGATCTAAAACCGCCGTAAACATTATTGAGCGAATGGATACTGTTATACCCGCTTCTAAAATTGCCAACCAAAATGCTGGTGAAGTGGTAGCGATTGTTTCGAGGGATAATAATAATGATTTAAAAGAATACCAGACTAATACTTTCAAATGCAAAATCAAACTTGACCTTTCAGCAATTGAAGAAGAAAAAGGACATTATCATGAACTGCCAAAGTATTATGACTTTGGCGGCGAAGAAAAGAAGAGGATGTTTTTATTGAGGAATTTGAAGAAGATTTATGGGGAAGTTGAAGAGTTATGAACCTTTAGGGACGAAATATTAATTTGTTGATAGATTATTTTTTCTCCAAAATTTATCTGGAAAATTGAAGCTTTAAAAAACATGATGTCGCTTATCGAATAAACAGGCTTATCAAATTAGACGTAAACTTATACCTTTACATATTATTTATGAATTAGTCTAATCTTTCTGTGTTGTTTTCTATTGCAGACATAACCGGCTTTAAATTCACCTATTGCAATAACCATAGATTATAAATAACACTCTGCGCTTTGATGAGAGCCTTATCCGCAGTGATGCAATGAATGCCTTTATTTATTTTCAAAATATGCAAAGCCCTTGAATATAGCCGCAACAATTTTTCATTCGAAACAATTGTAAGATTACTATAATGGTTGTGCGATATATCCTTTAATTCAGTTCCAATTAACAAGCCACTCAGATAATAATAATTTTCGTTTTGAGATAATTTATTAAACAACACGTTTGTTCTAACAGTAAAAATGCTGTTTAATAAATTATTATAAGCACCTTCTTTCACCCCCGTTTCAAAAAATGAATTTATACCTTTTGCAGTTGGATTTACTCTTTCTACTGAACCAGATAGAATACTTTTAGTAGAAAGCAAATTAAATAGTTCTCCTGTCATAAATGTTTTAAAATCGGTTATCATACCATTCTTTACAATGATATGTTTTGAATGAGTGCCGGGTAAAATGAATAATTGTTTATTGTCAGTATTTTTTATTTCGCAACCGACAATTATCGTTTCTTCGCCCCGCATTACATCGCCCGAAGATTTAATGCCAGAGACAATAATCATCCGGTGCTTAAAATCGTTTACGGGTTCAATCGTATGAACCAATAGATCACTTCCATTTGTGTTAACCGGAAGCGTTTTATATTCCAGTTCTATCATTCCAATGCCGGACGATGCCATACCTGAAATGACTAAGGTAATATGGTTCAGGTTATATCCGCATTGAGCCGAAATCGTTTTTATTCCTTCTGACAATATCGAGCGGTAAAATTCAAATCTGTCTGAAAGATTATTTTTCCATAACGCATAAATTGCAGCAATACCCTGATTCGAAATAACTTCAGCCAAAACGTTCTGTGTTTCGGTTTCGACTAACCGTAACCGTAATGAAGAAGTACCCCAATCGCAACTGATGAATTTGTTCATGGAAGAATTATAATTGTTTGATTTTTTAGAGTAAAAAGTATGAATACAATTTCAATATTTTATTTTGAATAATTACTTTAGCCAATCATTTAATTTTTCTTACCTTAACTCTTTCTACCTTTCCAACCAAAAAAATGTAACTCATAGCACCCAATGCTCCAATTACGGTAATTAAAATAATCGCCGGTGTAAAGTTGCTATCGCTCACGAGGTAGCCAATTGCAGCGGGAACAATAATTCCTGCAAGGCCGCCAATAAAATTAAATACCCCGCCGGTTAAACCAACCAAATGTTTTGGCGCCAAAGTAGAAACAAAAACCCATGTGATTGAGGCAAATCCATTTCCAAAAAAAGCAATGCACATGAACAAAATTATTAGCGCAGGGCTGCTTACATAGTTCGCCCCTATGATGGACATGCTTAGCAGAAGCCCCGTGATTATTGGCATTTTGCGTGCAACACTCATGGAAACGCCTCTCTTAATCATATAATCTGATAAAAAACCTGCGAATAAAATTCCTGCAAAAGCAGCGAGAAAAGGCAGAGAAGAAAGGAAGCCGGATTGAATAAAATTTATATGCCTGTACTTTACCAGATAGGTCGGAAACCAGGTGAGAAAAAACCAAAGCGTAGAACCCACGGCAAACTGTCCGAGATAAATTCCCCATAATTTTTTGTGCCTGAAAACTTCCTTCAAATCATTCCATTGAAATGGTTCCGGCTTTGATTTGTCCAAAGTTATTTTTCTGTCAACCAATCCGCCGCCTTCTTCTATATATTTTAATTCTGCTTCATTTACCCGAGAAGAATCTGCCGGATCTCGATAAAAAAAATACCAGGTAATTCCCCATGTAACGCCAACGATTCCTGTAATAATAAACAAACCTTTCCATCCGGCATATTGCTCCAACGCAGTGAGGACGGGGGCTAAAAATGCAAGTCCAATAAATTGTCCTGATGTATAAACTCCAATCGCTGATGCTCTTTCCTTGTCAGGGAACCAGCTTGTTACGATTCGGTTATTAGTAGGATAGGAGGGCGCTTCAAACACACCAATTGCCATGCGTAAACCTAACAATGAGGCGAATCCTTTTGCAAAACCTTGTGCCACGGTAATTACAGACCAAAGCACTAAACTAAATGTATAAATAATTCGTGGACCGAATCGATCTGTGAGGATACCTCCTGGAATTTGAAGCAAGGCATACGTCCATCCGAAAGCAGAAAATATATAGCCAAGTTGTACGGTAGTTAAATGAAATTCTTCTGTGATCATTGGCGCTGCAATAGAGATGTTGCTTCTGTCCATATAATTGATAACAACATTTATAAAAATACCGACGAGGATGGCCAATCGAATGTGGGTGGGTTTTTGAGATTGTAATTTTTGCATTTTAAAAAATGTACTTCTTATAAATCTGGAAGATTTTAAAATACCGACTTTAAATTAAAAGTTATCAAGAAAATCCAGGAGATTTTATCATCACGCATCACCGTAAATCACCACTCCGCTACACTTCCATCTTCATGCCGCCATAAAGGATTCTTCCAGTTATGTACTTCCTTAGCCATTTCAATTACATGCGCTTCGTTTATTTCAATTCCTAATCCTGGCCCTAAAGGTATTTGTACAAAACCCTTTTCATAATTAAAAACAGATTTATCTTTTAGATAATCAAGCAAATCACTTCCAGCATTGTAATGTATGCCGAGGCTCTGCTCCTGTATAAATACATTGTGACAAGTGGCATCCACCTGAAGACACGCTGCTAAAGCAATAGGTCCAAGAGGACAATGGGGAGCTGCAGCTACGTCGTAAGCCTCAGCCATTGAAATTATTTTTTTGCATTCCGTGATACCGCCCGCATGAGAAAGGTCCGGCTGAATAATGTCAACATATCCATCATGCAATAAATTTTTAAATTGCCAGCGGCTAAACATTCTTTCGCCAGTTGCGATGGGAATAGACGTATGTTGTACAATCTCTTTCAGCGCTTCATTATTTTCCGGCAATACAGGTTCCTCAATAAACATCGGGTGGAATTGTTCAAGTTCTTTCGCCATTACTTTCGCCATTGGTTTATGAAGCCGGCCATGAAAATCTATTCCTATACCCAAAGCATAGCCACCCACTTCTCTGACGTTTGCCACCCGTTCCAGCACACTCTCTATTTTATCATAAGAATCTATGTATTGCATTTCTTCGGTGGCATTCATTTTTACGGCGCTAAATCCATTTGCTATCGCATCTCTTGCGGCATTCGCAATGTCCGAAGATCTGTCTCCACCAATCCATGAATACACTTTCATTTTATCTCTTGATTTGCCGCCCATTAAATCGTAAATCGGTGCATTGTAAAATTTCCCCTTGATATCCCAAAGGGCCTGGTCAATACCTGAAATAGCACTCATTAAAATAGGTCCACCGCGATAGAAACAACCGCGATACATGGTGTTCCAATGATCTTCAATGAGCATGGGATCTTTGCCAACCAGGTTTTGCATCAGTTCCTCAACGGCTGCTTTTACTGTAGCAGCCTTGCCTTCAATAATAGGTTCGCCCCAGCCGGTAGCACCTTCATCTGTTTCTATTTTCAAAAAAAGCCAGCGAGGTGGTACCTGGTACAAAGAGTAACTTTTTATTTTCATGTCAAGTTGATTTTTAGATTATTTTATTGCTTCAACAAAACGTTTTGCTTTTACAGTGAGATTTTGAAGATACAATTCATTCACTGCTTCTTTATTGTTCACAAGTGAACTTCCAATACCATAGGCTGACGCTCCTGCGTTTTTGTAAGCGCCGATATTCTGGATATCTATACCACCGGTCGGCATTACCGGAATTTGATTCAATGGCGTTAAGATATTCTTTATATAGACAGGGCCTGATGCAGGAAATACTTTTATGATGTCGGCGCCGTTTTTCCAGGCGTTAAAAATTTCTGTTGGCGTATAAGCGCCAGGAATGCTGACAACAGAATTCTCTTTCGCTGTCCTTATTACATCGACATCTAATGTAGGTGAGATTAAAAACCTGGCACCAGCTTCAATAGCTTTTCGTGCATCCATTACCGTAAGTACTGTACCTGCGCCCACCAGCATTTTATTTTCAAAAGCTGATGAAAGCTTTTCAATAAGCGTCAACGCTTCATCAGAATTCAGCGTCACCTCAATTATATTGATACCACCTTCATGAAGTGCTGATGCAATGTGTACTATATCTTTGGGATGAAGTCCCCGGAGTATTGCGACTATTTTATTTTGAAGAATTTGGCTTAATGGTGTCATTTTTGTAATTGATATTTTCGAAAAATAAAGTATTTAATTTGTTTTTGACGGATTCAATAATTCTTTAGACGTGTTTTCACTTTAATTCCAATCCTCAAATCCATCGTGCTTATCATTAAACAATTTGTAACATCAAAAGATTTCCCATCATTGAATCTATTTTTATGAAGTTATGATAGAAATTTTTATGGTTCAACAAATTAACGATCTTAGAAATTAGGTATCCACTATTAGTGAGATAACTATTAAAATTTCAAGACTGCAGGGAAAATGTTTTATAAAAAATAATAAAATAAATTGTATAATACCAATTATAAAAAATAAATAGTCCAATATTTATTTATTGGATTTTTTTGTTTTATATTTGGACTATATAATAAACATAAAATGTCACATCCTTTCCCAATTACCATTAAAGAATCCATTGCAGAGCTTCGCCAACTTCAACGCACAAGCGGGCCTCTGATATCCAAACGTCTTTTAATGCTTATTGAAATTAAGCGACACGAAAAAACAGGAATCTCAAAAAGAGACTTATCAACAATTACCGGTATCAATCATAACAGTATTGTAAAATGGCGCAATCAATATAACAAAGAGGGTATTCAACCCTTATTAACTCATGGCCGGATAGGATTTAAGAAGAGTGTAATTTCTAAAGAGGAACATTTAAAAATTGAGAAAAAATTAAACGATCCCAAAGATGGAATCAGGGGTTACAAAGAACTTTTAGAATGGGTAGCAAAAGATATGGGGAAGGATATGAAGTACATCACGTTGCTCAAATATGCACAACGCCATTTCGGGAGCAAAATAAAAGTAGCCAGGAAAAGCTATGTAAAAAAGGATGAGCAACAGGTTGACACTTTAAAAAAAACTTCAGTCAAAAATGCCAGGAAGTAATTTTACAATCAGATGAAAAGTACACAGCTATCAACCTGTACTTTCAGGATGAAAGCAGGCTTGGCCTATTCACCAGAAACGGCAAAGCACTAACAGCAAAAGAGATAAAGCCAATTTGTCTTTCCATCAGGTTTTTAAAACCACCTACTTATTTGGAGCTTTCTCTCCTGTCAACGGCGATAAGTTCCTTTTGGAGATGCCAGGTTGTAATAGTGATAATTTTCAAATATTTCTCAACGAGTTCTCTTTGCAAAACCCAACAGAGTTTAAAATAATAGTTTTGGATAATGGAGCTTTCAATAAAGCAAAGACTCTAATAATACCAGCAAATATGGCACTGATTTTTTTGCCACCCTATAGACCGGAATTAAATCCTGCCGAAAATATATGGGCCATTTTAAAAAGAAAATTTACCAATAAACTTCATCATTCATTAGAGGAAGTGAGCGATTTTATTAAAAATTCCATAGAAGATTTACCTGCATCCAGGATCAAAAGTGTTTCCGGATTTGAATATGTCTTCGCTGGTTTAAATTGGACTCATTAATAATTATAATTGGTATAACCTCGATTTTTAGTGAATCTTTTTCTCTCGATAATGCTTTGGAGAAA
>DATKQQ010000379.1:0-7878 GCA_035532615.1 Hanamia sp. | reverse complement strand
TCAATAGATTTAAAAACATGGGATATCAAACAGGAAAAATACTGGGAACCCAATTTCAGGATTGACCATTTTCATACCGAAGAATATTTTATTATGGAACTTAAATCAATTCTTGAAGAAACCATTTCACAGCAATTAAGAAGTGATGTTTCATTAGGTACTTATTTAAGTGGTGGCATTGATTCATCCCTGATTACAATTATGGCTTCTAAATTTTTGAATAAACCCTTCCAATCATTCAGCGGTGCATTTAAAGAAGGTCCCGAATTTAATGAACTGGAATATGCGCGAATTGCGGCAAAAGCTGCAAATGTTGAATTATTTGAAATTTTCCCTACCGAAGAGGAATTCATTGATCTGATTCCAAAATTGATTTACCATCTTGACGAACCGGTAGCGGGTCCCGGGCTTTTTCCCCAGTATATGGTATCAAAGCTTGCAGCAAAACATGTAAAAGTGATTCTCGGTGGGCAAGGAGGTGATGAAATTTTTGGAGGATATACCCGTTATTTGGTTGCCTACCTCGAACAGGCGCTAAAAGGTGCCATTTATGAATCAAACGAAGAAGGAGAACATATCGTTTCACTAGAATCTATTTTGCCCAATCTGCCTACTCTTCAGCAGTATGTTCCAATGATGAAAAATTTTTGGAAAGAGGGTGCCTTTGAAGAAATGGATCAGAGATATTTTCGCCTGGTTGACCGGATGGGAAACACAGCAGATTTTTTTAACCATGATTTTATGAAAGAATGCAATCATGAAGAAATTTTTAAAAAATTTGCAGGTTATTTCAATAACCCTGACACTAAAAGTTATTTTAATAAAATGACCCATTTCGATATGTTTGGAAGTCTCCCAGGTTTGCTCCAGGTAGAAGATCGTGTAAGCATGTCCGTTTCAATCGAATCAAGAGTTCCTCTTTTGGATAAAAGAATTGTAGATCTTATTTCAAGAATGCCAGCGGGAATGAAATTCAAAGGTGGGGAAATGAAATATCTTTTGAAAAAAACTGTAAAAGATATTATGCCAAAGGAAATCATGAACAGAAAAGATAAAATGGGTTTTCCTGTCCCATTGCATATATGGTCAAAGAATAAAACAAAAGGTTTTATCATGGATACTTTGTTATCTAAAAAAGCAAAAGAAAGGAATATGATCAATACAGACTATGTAGAAAAACTGATCAATGCCGAACAGCCTTTCAGCAGGGGATTGTGGGGGCTTTTATCCCTGGAGGTATGGTATGGGCAATTTATTGATAAGTAAGCCTCCCTGCCCTCCAGAGGAGGGTTCTAAAAAAACAGGAATTTTAATTATTTGTTCTTTACTATGTCTTAGTCTGACCATCGGTGCCGACTGCTTGGGGTGATTTTGCAAGTCAATCCTTGTCCGGATTTACGACTATCAAAAAATATGTTTAATAAAAATCCGAAACTAACTCCTGATAAAAATCAGGAATTATAAGATTATAATTTCAGTAAGATTAAGAATGCCAGGTCAAATGAAAACTTCAGCTAAACTTTTTCTTACTGCTGTAACTCAACTTTAAACCCAAAAAACAATTTTAAATGGAATTAAACACATCGCCTTTAAGGGTGGAAAATTGGAAAATTGAAAAGATAGGTGTAATAGGCCCGGGTATTGTTGGAATGCCAATGGCAGCAATGCTCGCCAATGCAAAAATAAAAATCGGAACAGAACAACCAGCCAAAGTAGTGGTCGTCCAAAGAAATTCTAAAAACTCAGGCTGGAAGGTTGATATTATCAATAATGGTAAATCTGTTATTGGTGGTATCGAACCCGAACTGGATGATATTACTCATGCAGCAGTAAAAGCCGGAACCCTCTCTGCAAGTTCTGATTTTTCAGTTGTTTCGGATGCGGATGTGATACTGGTTTCTATTCAAACTGATAAAAATGAAGAGGGATTTGAACCCGATTATGGACCTATGTTCGGTGGCCTTGAAAAATTAGCCGAAGCATTACAAAAGAAACCGGCAGATAAGATTCCATTAGTAATCTTCGAGTCAACTCTTGCTCCTACCACTATGGATACTTTGTTTCGCGAGCACTTTAAAAAATATGGTTTAGAGGAAGGTAAAGATATTTTATTGGGAAACAGCCCCAATCGCGTAATGCCGGGAAGGTTAATAGAAAGAATCCGTGATGCTGATAAACTTGCAGGCGGGTTGCATCCTGAAACGCCAAAGCTTATTGCAAAACTTTACAATCACATTGTAACCAATGGCGACGTTTTTCAAACAAACAGCCTCACTGCTGAAATTGTAAAGACCCTTGAAAATGCATATCGTGATGTAAGAATCGCTTTTTCGACTGAAATAGTGAGATATTGTGATGAGCATGATATTGATTTTTATAAAGTAAGGGATAAAGTTAATACCAGGTTATCCCAATCAGATAAAGCTTCTACAGATCCGAATGCAGTTCCAAGTGGCGGAATTTTAATCCCGATGCTTGGAGTTGGTGGACATTGTTTGCCTAAGGACGGGATTCTTCTTTGGTGGCGGAATTTTCAAAAAGGAAATGATACGAGCAAAAGCCTTATTCTCGAATCAAGGCTAATAAATGATGCCTCACCTGTTCACACTTTCAAACAAGCAGAGAAAGCGTTTGGGAATGTGCATGATAAAAAGATTGCTTTATTAGGCGTAGCATATCGTTTCAATTCTGAAGATACACGAAACTCGCCTACCCTTGTGCTGGCAAATTATCTAAGAGATAATAATGTAAAATATATCATGCACGATCCTTATGTAAAAGACGATGATCAAAATGTTTTGAGATTCAAACAGCAGGATCATTTAACACACGATTTGAATAAAGTATTAGAATTTGCCGATTATGTTTTTATTTGTTCAGCACACAAAGAATATATTGATCATTTTGATACAATAACATCAGCAAAAAATATCAGAGGCATCATGGATGCTTCCAATATTTACAACAGAAAACAATTTTCAGAGACTCCTGAACGATACGCCGGTATTGGAAAAGGGACGAAAGAACCATCAAGAGATTTTATCCAATTTGTATATGAAAGTTTTCGTGCCATGGAAAAGGGATTAGGACACGAACTTATAGGACTTATTAATTTCTACAATGAAAATTATGCCTTTGACGAATATAACAAAGTAAAATTTGGGGATGTACAAAGGTTGGCAAAAACCTGTTCTACCGGTTGTGAAATAGCTAATCCCGACGCAATAGAAAAAGTCCCTGATTATAAAGGTTTTTCGAGCATACTTTCGAGGAAAGGATTTTTAAATAGTAAAAAATAATCGTCATTGCAATAGATTTCAAAAATTAAAAAGAACTTCATTCGCCGTGGCAATCCCACCAATTGGAAGAATAAATTTTCTTTTTATAATGATGTTTATCATTTCACTCAGAGATTGCCACGTCGCCATTAACATCTTTCCAAACGATTAAAATCATACACGCCTCCTCGCAATGACGAACAGATGAGACAAATCTAATAACTCAAAATAAACATCTTGAGAATATTTTCAATCGTTGGCGCACGCCCGCAGTTTATTAAGTTAGCCCCTTTATCAAAGGGTCTTGCAGGTATTCATAAAGAAATAATAGTACATACCGGACAGCATTACGACTATGCCATGTCCGAAAAGATTTTTATTGATCTTGGCATCCGCGAACCCGATATACATCTAGAAATAAATGCAGGAAGTCCCACTTCACAAATTACACAGATGATGATGATGCTCGATTCTGCAATGATCAAATTTAAGCCTGATCTCGTCATTGTTTTCGGTGATACTAATTCTACATTTGTCGCCGCTATGGTAGCGGCAAAACTGAATATCCCGATTATACATATTGAAGCGGGGTTGCGAAGTTATAACCGTAGCATGCCCGAAGAAATAAACCGCATTGTTACTGATCATGTTTCCAAATATTTATTTGCTCCCACACAAACAGCTGTCAATATTCTCAAAAATGAAGGCTTGGGGAAAATTACATTTTTTACTGGTGATATCATGGTAGATACCATGAAAAATAATCTCGAAATTGCCATAAAAAAATCATCTATTATTTGTCAACTAAAACTCCAGGATAAAGAATATAATTTACTAACCCTGCATCGAAATTACAATGTAGATGACTCAAAAATTCTGGAACATGTTTTAGATGAGTTGGGGCAATTGGAACAAACAATAATTTTTCCCGTTCATCCGCGCACAAGAAAAATGCTTGCCGATAGTTATAGGGTTCCGTCAAATATTAAAATGATTGACCCGCAGGGTTACCTTGATTTTATTTCACTTGAACATTCTGCCAAAAGAATTATTACTGATTCAGGCGGTATTCAAAAGGAAGCGTATATTTTGAAAAAACCGTGTATTACTTTACGCACCGAAACCGAATGGGTAGAAACCGTTAAAGAAAAATGGAACCTGCTTATTAATCCTTCCCAAAATAATATCGCTTCCAGAATAAAATCTTTTAAAACACCTGAAAACCAGGTAGAAGTTTTTGGGGGAAATGTAACTGAAAAAATGATAAAAATTATTAACCATATTAATTAATAATGGCAGAACAAAAAACATGGGGAATCATAGGTGGCGGAATGCTCGGAATGACACTGGCACTAAGGCTTTTACAAAAAGGGTTTAAAGTAACCATTTACGAATCTACCGAAAAAGTTGGTGGTCTTACAAGTTCGTGGAAAATGGACGGTGTTGTATGGGACAGATTTTATCACGTCATCCTGATGTCTGATTTGAATACCAGGAAAATTTTAAAAGAAATAGGATTAGAAAATGACCTTCATTGGGTAGAAACTAAAACCGGTTTTTATTCTGATGGTAAATTATACTCCATGTCTAATCTTGTTGAATTTTTTAAATTTCCGCCTATTAATCTCATTGATAAATTCCGTTTGGGTCTTACCATTTTTGCAGCTTCCAAAATAAGAAACTGGCAGCGTTTAGAAAATATTCCCGTTGCCGATTGGTTAACAAAATGGTCGGGGAAAAGGGTTTTTGAAAAGATATGGCTGCCACTATTGAAAGCAAAGTTGGGAGATAATTATAAAAATACTTCCGCAGCCTTTATCTGGAGTACTATACAGCGAATGTATGCAGCACGCAAAAGCGGGCTAAAAAAAGAAATGTTTGGTTATGTAACCGGAGGATACGAAAAAATAAATAATCGTTTTGCTGAACACCTTGCAAAAATTGGAATCAATATTCAATTCAATTCAAAAGTAAAAAATATTAAAAAAACTTCTTCCGGAAAAATAGAAATCATTGCTGAAAATTCGACTCAAATTTTTGATGAAGTTATTTCAACATTGTCTTCCAGGGAATCGGTGAAAATTGTCGAAGGACTTACAAATGCAGAGACTAATCAACATAATAATATTAAATATCTAGGAGTTATTTGTCCTTCTATTTTATTAAAAAAATCTATTTCACCTTATTACGTTACTAATATAACTGACAACTGGCCGCCATTTACCGGAATCATAGAAATGACAGCGCTGATAGATAGCAATGAAATAAAAGGAAACCATCTTGTTTACCTTCCAAAATATGTAAATCCTGATGATGAATTATTTGACAAACCCGAAAAAGAATTACGAAATATATTTTTAGGGTCCCTTTATAAGATGTATCCAAATCTGTCTGAAGAAGATCTTCTTTTTTGGGGTGTATCAAAGGCTCGAATTGTATTCGCATTACCTACTATTAATTATTCTAAAAATGTTCCGGGAGTCACAACATCCTTAGGCAATTATTATATTATTAATTCAGCACAGATTATTAACGGAACTCTCAACGTAAATGAAACCATCCAGGTTGCTGAAAATAAACTGAAAGAAATATTAAATAATAATGGCTAAGAAAAAACCCATAGCAAGCATTTCCCTTGACCTCGACAATCAATGGACGTACATGAAAATTCATGGTGATGAAGGATGGGACAAATATCCTTCTTATTTCAGCATTTTTGTGCCACACATTCTTGATATTTTGGACGAACTTGATTTAAAAATTACTTTTTTTATTGTAGGAAAAGATACCGAGACAGAAGAAAACAGGAAGTATCTGCGGATGATAACTGAAAGAGGCCATGAAGTAGGTAATCATTCATACCATCACGAATCGTGGTTACAAACCTACAGTTATGAAAAAATAGAAAAAGAAATCCGGGAAGCTGAAGAAGCGATTGAAAGAGTTACCGGACAGCGCACCACAGGTTTCAGAGGGCCGGGATTCAGCTGGAGTAAAGATCTATTGAAGGTTTTGGAAAGCAGAGGATACCAATTTGATGCTTCGACTCTTCCCACTTATTTAGGACCGCTTGCGAGAATGTATTATTTCAAAAAATCTGATCTTTCAAAAGAAGAAAAAAAAGCGCGCAAGGAGCTTTTTGGAAAATTTAGCGAAGGATTCAGAAAGTTGAAGCCTTACAAATGGGATTTAGGAGAAGGAAAAAGTATAACTGAAATTCCGGTAACTACGATGCCGGTTTTTAAATTGCCATTTCATTTAAGTTATTTAATTTATATCGGAAATATTTCTATGCCCTTAATGAAATTATATTTAAGTACGGCAATTACAATATGTAAAATAACTAAAACGCCAATCAGCTTTTTATTGCATCCTCTTGACCTTATTGGGGGTGATCAAATAACACAACTGGCTTTTTTTCCTGGCATGAATGTGAATAGCAATAAAAAAGTAGAGGTATTTAAAACAGTAATTAAGTCCCTTAAAAAAAATTATAAAGTAACAAATATGAGTACTCATTATAGTCATCTCAGAAATTTAAAAATAAAAAAAATTAAATTAAATTAAAATTCATGAAAGCCCTTACCAAAAAAATTGATTGGGTTGATGGACTAAAAGCATTTGCGATAATTGCTATTCTGCTTAATCATTTTGTGGAATCATTTGGGCCTGGTCCATGGTTCTCCAATCCATCTTACAATTGGCCCATATTCTCTGAAAGAATGTTGACCATTTTCCCTCAAGGTGGTTCAATAATAGTAAGAATAATAAAATTTTTAGGGTGGGTGGGGGATATGGGGCCAGGCGTGTTTTTTCTTGCAAGCGGTTTAACACTAACCATCTCTGCATTACATAAACCCCTTAACACACTTGAATTTTATCGGAAACGACTTTTAAGAATCTATCCTTTATACATCACTATTCATGTAATCATAATGATCGCAGCTAAATATTGGTTCAAATGGGATATCCACTTTTTTTCAATTCCCACAATACTGAGTTTATTAGGCCTGCGATTTACAGACTCCCTGTTTTTCTATATCAATCCTTCCTGGTGGTTCATTTGGGTGATCATTCAAATGTATTTTTTATTCCCTTTTTTATTACTTCTTTTAAAAAAGAAAGGTGTAAGAACCTTCCTTTTAGTAACTTTTACTGTAACTGTTTTATCCCGCCTTTGTGGTGTTCTGGGTTTTACTTATTCAGGCAATTTATATTTCTGGATGACGGGCTTATTTGTTGGTACACGGTTATTTGAATTTACTTTTGGAATGTTCCTTGGATATTTATTATTCAATAATAATATTTTCCTATCAAATTTTTTAATTAACAAAGGTAAATGTCTTCTTGTTTCCCTGGGTATTTATTTGGTTGGATTTATTTTATCCTGGACTTACACGGGGAGTATTTTTTCAAATATTTTTATTACGATTGGCATGTCGGGGTTATTCTATGCAATTTTTGAATTCATTTTTCAAAATAGAAACTCAATAAAAAATCCGTTTCTTTGGATTGGAAGAAATTCATTCAGTGTTTTTTTACTACATCAGCCATTTATGATGTATGTGAGCCCGCTTTTAAAGGGACTGCAAAAAGGAGT
>DATKQQ010000378.1:0-8926 GCA_035532615.1 Hanamia sp. | reverse complement strand
GAAGCCTTCCATTGGTAATTGAAAAAATGAGTCAATTCGCCGAATTGAAATATCCATGGCTCAAAAATAAAAAAATACGTTTCGAGGGAGCAACTTATTCTTGAAAGGTACGTGTGATTAATTACCGTGAATATCTGTGTTCAAGAATCTCTCTTCTTGCTTTTTTAGCAGTATTTGTTCAGATTATCCGTTTAGCCATTTATCCTCTTCCTCATTTAATTCTTCATCAGTTATAAATTCTTCATTAAGAATATCTGCTTCACTTTTCATAAGCATATTCTTTTGATCCGGAGTAACTTTAGAAACAGATTTATTGGCATCAACATTGCCGATAAGTTCATTTACTTTTTCTAATAAATTGATATCCTGGATAGAAATCAGTTTATCCAATAAACGATATTTTAGATTATTGGCTTGCACAAATAGAAAGTATTTTTATATCAGATTCCATTTTACAAAAGCGATCTTTGATTACTATTATTTTAGGTAAAAATACAATCTATTCTTCAATAGTAACCGGTGTCCCCACGGGTATATAACTATAGAGATCTGCAGCTTCGGAATATTTTAAAGAAATACACCCGTCCGTCCAGTTTTGATAATAATCAACCGTCCATTCTTCCTGGGGCCGGGTAGCATGAATAGCAATGCCTCCGCCTATTTTAGCATTTTTAGGAATTAAGCCTTCAGCTTTGCGTTCATCGAATTTTTTATAACTGTCTGCATCGGGATAATTCAATAACATTTCATATTTCCATTTGGAATCATCCTTTTTCAAAATTATTTTAAAATTTCCTAAAGGAGTTCTTTTATCACCTGCCATATATTTATCCCGCATATCATTGCTGCCAAATACACATGGGTAAGTGGCATACCAGCCCTGGTCGTCATATACTTTTAATTCATAACTTTTTTTAGAGATAATAATGTAGTATGGATTGTCTTTCGACTTATATTTTTGAATTCTTTTCTTAAAAAGAGAATCCTTATTTGATACACCCTTTAAAGGAGTAAATGAAAAGAAGAGAAAAGAAAAAAATAGAAAATACGATATGTAAGTGATACGGGTTTTCATTTTCTGTAGGTTACTGCAAGCTATTAAAAACGCAGATTTCGTCAAAATTATTTCACAAACCGAAAAATGTTTTAACGTTTATTTTATGCAAGATTTTTTTAGAGTAAATAGCAAGTAGAATTCCTGAAAGTAGAATTCCTATTGATTCTATTAATCTTCGGCTTTTACTAATCCCATTGTGCTTCGGCTTTTGCCTTTTCCCTATACACTTTTTTACTAAGGAAAATACCTATTTCATATAAAACGATCAGAGGCACTGCCACTATTAGCTGGCTGGTCCAGTCGGGTGAAGGAGAAACAAAGGCAGCCAGCACAATAATAATTACGTAAGCATATTTTCTATACTTAATAAGAAATTGGGGACCTATGATTCCTAATTTGGAAAGAACATAAACCAGCACCGGAAGTTCAAAAGCAAGTCCGCAGCCCATTATTATTGAAGTGAGTGTATCTATATAATTATCGAGGGTGGGCATATATTTATAAACACCTAAATGCCCCAACTGAAAACCAGCCAAAAAATTGAAAGTAAACGGGGCTAATATAAAATAACCAAAAGCAGCCCCGGTAAAAAAACATAACGAAACCCATCCAATGCTTCCTGTGGCATAGCTTATTTCCTTTTTAGATAACGCGGGTTTTATAAAACGCCATAATTCCCACATTAAATAAGGAAAAGCAATGATAATAGCACCCAAAAAAGAAATATCAATTGCAGACATAAACGGACCAGTAACAGTAGAGCCTAAAAGTTGGAAACTTACCGGGGACATGCAAAGGGAATCGCCGAGATGTAATTTATGGCCGAGCCAACAAAACACATGGTTAGAAATAAAAGTATTTCTGGTTGGGGCAAGAATAATATTATCAAATATCCAGTTAACATAAAAAAATACGACTAAGGCTACAACAAACAAAACAATTACTGAACGAAACAAATGCCATCTCAGTACTTCCAGGTGGTCTATAAAACTCATTTCGGCTCCATCAGTTTCCTGGCCACGTAATCTTTTAAAAAACGCTTTTCTCTCTGTTGCTGTATTACTCAATTTATTTTTATTTATGCAAATATAATAGTACGAAGTTATTTGGTCGTTGGATTGCCAAAACTAATATTGTTAACATTAGAAATTTTTTTCTTAGATATAAAGAATATAAAATTATAGGCTAATAAAACAGCTACAATTCTCGTTTTCTTTTTTTGGAAAAGAATGTACAAAAAAAAGATTATAGGCTATTTAGTGTACTTATTAAAAACAAAAAGTAATCAGAAAATTATTCAGAAACTTTAAAAAAAGTGAATTGATAAATTATTTCATTGTAATGAAAAATGAAATACAATAACAATTAAAATTCCTTCTTCACATTAATGCATGGCGCTCGCCATATCTACTTTTTTATCTTTACTTCCTTTTATCAATAAAACAAACGGCACACAAATTAAAAAGATGATTCCGATGAAAAGAAAAACATCCATATAAGAAAGTACCATTGCTTGCTTGGTTACTGAAAAATCCAACGCTTGATACGCGCTTTGCAATGCTATGTCAGGTGTCATTCCTTTGCTCATAAAACTGTGCTGCATCATTGATACCCTGTTTTGTACTGCGGGGTCAGTTGCATTCAGGTGGCTTATAAGATCAACCCTGTGAACCATATTTTTACTGGCAAGAAATGTAGTTATTATGGCTACGCCAAATGAGCCTCCCAGTTGTCGCATCATCCCAGTAAAAGCTGCACCCTGGCCAATTTCCTGTCCATGTAAAGTAGAAAGCGCCAATGTGGTAATCGGAATAAATAACATACTAAGTCCAAATCCTCTAAACATCAGAAGCCACCAAAAGGCATCGCCCGGCGTATTAGGGGTAAGAATTTTATAGGCCCAGAGGCTGTATAGAAAAAATATGACAAGCCCACCAGCAACAAGATATTGTTGTTTTACGCCTCGTTCCAAAAGTTTACCTATTATGGGCATCATAAATGCAGTGGCTATTCCCGAGGGAATAAATAAAAGTCCCGCATCTTCGGCTGTCCAGCCCAAAATTGATTGCGTGTATAAAGGGATCACAAATGTGGATCCATATAATCCAAAACCCAGAATAAAAGTTAAAATGGTCCCTATACGCAAGTTCCCATTCTTGAGTACGCGTAGTTCTACAATGGGATTTTTATAACTTAATTCACGCCAGATAAAAAAGAAAATTCCAAAAACTGAAACCACGGATAAAAACGTAATAATATTATTATTAAACCAATCATCTTCATGGCCTTTTTCCAAAACATACTGCAGAGAACCTACAGCTATTGCGAGCAAAGCAATTCCCAGTACATCTATATTTCTCTTCGAAGTTTTTTCCTGGAACTTTGGACTTTTTACAAATTGCAGGGTTAATAAAGTGGCAACAATACCTATGGGAATATTAATATAAAATATATAAGGCCAACTGAAATTATCCACTATATAACCACCTAACGGAGGCCCGAGGGTAGGACCGATAATAACACCAAGTCCATAAATTGCCTGGGCCATTCCACGCTTTTCTATTGGATAACTTTCTGTAATGATAGTTTGTGAAGTTACCAATAAAGCACCGCCTCCCAGCCCCTGGCAAAAACGAAAAAAGATTAATTCATGGATACCGGTAGCATTCCCACAAAAAAAAGAAAAAATAATAAATATCATAATGGAAGCGGCAAAATAATTACGGCGACCAAATTGCTGTGAAAGCCAACTCGTCATCGGAACTACGATCACATTACCAACAGCATAAGCGGTAACTACCCAGCCTATTTCAGTAAGAGTAACCCCCAGGTTGCCTTTCATGTCGTTAAGAGCCACGTTTACGATTGTTGTATCCACTATTTCAAGCAATGCGGCCGTAACGGCTGTAATAGTAATAACCGCACGCCTCCACCCATATTCCACTAAAAGATTTTCTTGTTGCATGTATCTTCCCAACTATTTTTTTATCAACTTATTTAATTAAGATGCACATCTACATTCACATTCATCCCCGGACTAAGCCTGTTTAGCAAAGTATCAGTCGGGTCTGCAAATAGAATCTTTACAGGAATGCGTTGTACCACTTTTACAAAATTTCCGCTTGCATTATCCGGAGGTAATAAAGAAAACTTAGCCCCGGTTGCAGGAGAAAATGAAGACAAAACGGCTTCAAAATCATGTTTTGGAAATGCATCTGCATCTACTATAACTTTTTGCCCAACCCTCATTTTTCCAATTTGTGTTTCTTTAAAATTGGCTACTACCCATATTTTTTTGCTGCGTACAATATCGAACAATGATTGGCCTGCCTGCAAAAACTGGCCTTCCTGCACATTTACTCTTGACAATCTTCCATTTTCCGGTGCCGTAATTATAGTATAAGAAAGTTTCAATTTGGCATCTTCCACCTCTACTTCTCTTTGTTTTACCATTGATTCTGCTACCTCTATGGTTTGGGCAGTAGCTTTGGATTGAGAAGTTACTACACCAGTTTGTGAACCAGCTTGTTTTTTTTGCTGCTGTAGAATTAATAATTGTTTTTGCGCAAGATCTTTTGCAGCCTGCGCTTCTTCAAATTGTTGTTCTGTTATAGAGTGATCAGTAATTAAGTTTGCATAACGATTATAATCCTGGGTAGCTCTTGTTAGTTTCACCTGAGCTGCTTCTATTTGCGCATCAATAGTAGCTACTCCTTCGCGCGAAGTAGTTATACCGGTACGTGCGGCTTTTGTATTGGCACGGCTGGCATTTACATTACTTTCAGCTGTTGCTAAGGCGGCTTCGGCCTGAAGCAAATTAATTTTTAAATCACGGTCGTCAATTATGATCAGTGTATCGCCTTTATGCACTTGCTCATTATCTTTTACCCTTATTTCTTTTACATAACCCGATACACGCGGTATAATCGGAATCATATCAGCTTCTATCTGTGCATCGTCAGTATCTTCATGATGCTGAGCATAAATATATTTGGTAATTCCAAACCATCCACCAAATACTACCATCAATATTAATACTATCAAAAATATTTTGCTACGTTTTCTGGGTTCCTCTGCAGGTTTTTTGTTATTATTTTCCATATCTTTTTTTGAAGAGATTTCCGTATTTTCTGATTCCATAAAAATTTAGTTTGCCGTTTTTTAAATTATTGATTATCCGATAAGGTTCCTGTTGTTTCCAAAAGTTTGCTGTACGCTAACAGAACATCTGCTTTAGCAACTGCCAGGTTTATTTTTGATTGAAGCAATGATACGTTGGCATCCAAAAGATCAGTAGTGTTTACCAAAGCGTTATCATATTTGTTTTTAGTGATCCTGTAGTTTTCTTCCGCCTGGGCTACCGCTTTTTCAAACACACTTATTTTTCTTTGGCTTAATAGTAAGTTTTCGAAATCCTGGTTTACCTGGAGCCTTACTACATCATCTAATTGCGCCTCATTTTCAATAACCTCCTTTTCACGCGATTGCGCCTCTTGTATTTTCGCCTTCGTTTTCCAAAGTGAAGAAAGATTGTATTGCAGTCCTACACCAATGTTTATTGCATTGGTAATGGAAAGTATATGGGGCACATCTGCAGCGATATAACCTCCTGTAAGGGCTACAGTTGGATATTGGTCTGCCTTAGCAAGAGAAATTCCTGTGGTAGCTGCTTGTCTTCTGAAAGAAAGCGCTTTGATGTCATTCCTGTTTTGAAGGGCCATTTGTTCATAATCATCTATCGTTTTTAAAGAAAGATTTTTATCAAATCCTGTAGAATCTGTTTTTAAAACAGTCGTCTCCGGATAGCCTATCATCAAGTCCATATTTACATTGGCTATTTTCAAATTACTCTGTGCATCCAGGAGTGACAAAGAAATATTGGACGTTTGTAACTCTGCCTTCAATAAATCATTTCTTGCCATTAAACCATTTTGCTCCAATCTTGTAAAAACTGAATCACGGTGTTCTGATTGTTGCAAATTTTCTTTTACTACACCCACAGTTACGAATGCTTTATATAAATTGATATAAGCATTGATCGTATTTAGAATTACGCCTTCTTTATCATTAGCAGCATCAAGCATAGTGGCCTGTTGAAGATATTTGGCAGATTCAATTCCATAGCGAATTTTACCACCTGCATATATAGGAAGTGAAACATTAAAAATACCATACATTGCCTGGTTTACTTTAGGGAAACCACCTTTACTGGAAGAAGTATCAGAGCCGCCCCCACTGAATGCTTTTGTCTTTAAGTCAATATTGGGATTATCCAAATACAAATAAGAGCCTGAAACACTGGCATTGGGAAGTTTGTTGTCCTCAGCTTGTTTTGTTTGTGCAATAGCCTCTTCTATTTTTGCCGAGGAAGCTTTCAAAATGTGGCTATTTTTTAAACTGAGATCAATGGTTTCCTGCAAAGTAAGCGATTTTACGTCCTGGGATTTTACTGATAAAGAAACTAAATTCATTGCTAAAAAAATAAAGAATCCAGATAAAAATGAAATTGTTTGAATCCTATTTTTTGCAAAACTTCTACTCATCTTTTTAATTTTTAATTTTTAATTTTTTTTATTTTTTTAGTAAATGTGAACGCATTAATTTTTTAGTGTGTTCACTCAATCTTTGTTTTAATTGTTTATTTTGAAAAGCGACAAATCCTTTTTTCTTACCTAATATTTTTTGGCACATCATATCAGATGTAAGCAGATAATGAATGGTACCAAGCATAGTAGCGAGTGTCAATTCTATATCTACAGGCTGAAATACTCCATCTTTTATGCCATTTCTGATAATCGTTTTTACAGAATCTATATTTCTTAAAAGAATATTGCTGATCGCATCTCTTAATTGAGGACGATGGTCAAGAGATAATTCGCGATGAAGCAAATGATGAAACTGGGAATTTGAAAACTTTCTTTCAATTGTCTGATCTATGATTATATCTATTTTTTCAATAGGAGATAAATCTTTATTATTAACCAGTTCAGCAAATATTCCCTTTAAAAAAGAAGTACGGTATTCTACAACACTTTCAAATAACTTTTCTTTCGACTCAAAATAGTAATTGATCATCGCCACATTTACCCCTGCATCCGCGGCAATTTCCCTGACGGATGTTCCTTCAAATCCTTTGTTGCTAAAGAGTTTGATGGCCGATTCAATTATAATTTCCTTCTTGGTCATTTTAATTTGAGGGCGCAAAGTTAAACACTTGTTTAAAACTAAACAAATGTTTAAATAATTTTTTATTTTTTTATTTCGGAAATAATAGCTACGGAATTAATAAAAAAAATGAGGAGAATCGGCATTGAGTTTTTCCGTCAATTACGGTGAAAGAGGCTGTTAGAAAGGGATTGGCTTTGATAAGCATATAATGCTATTCAGACCAAAACAGTCCATTTAAGATTTGTCTGAAATTCGTCATATTTTAAATGCGGAGGGTGTAAGACAATTTTCCATAAAAAAATAAAATAACTTATATTTGTATTCCACAAAAACCAGAAATCATGGGCAGACCCAAAAAGGAATACAAATTATCCAGGGAGGAAATTGTTGAAATGCTGAAACTGGAGTTAGAGCATGAAGTCAACAACATGCTGGATAAACTTGATAATACTGAAGACGGCTACGAATATGAACAGATAGCAGTGAAAGGATTTTCCAGTTTTAATAACAAATGGATGCAAGCAATGGCTGGCATAGAACCGGTGAATAAGAATTTAAAAAAAAACTCTTAACTACAGTCGGACCAATAGTAGTTCACAAGGACTCCATGCTGTCGAGAACCAGTCACCACTTTTCCATTACCTCTTTATTGCAGGAATATATCTGCAGAATGGGTCAGGAAGTGGTATTCTTAAAGGCTAGTGAATTTATAGAACTATTCAATCAGGTTGAAATTAGCCCCAAACAAATTGATCGTGTTTGTAATTTTTATGGTGGTCTGCTGCATAAAACAGAATTAAGTAATGCAGCAGCTCCTAAGTCTGATGAAGTGATTGGTAAACAAGCTGAGAAAACACCATTGAGTATAACCATCCCCACCTCTTTTGAACATTTAAAGTCTCTGACACGTCCCGGCAAGGATATAAGCCAGGATTTTATGTATGCTATGGTAGATGGAAGTTTTCTCCAATGTAGAAGTGACGATGAAACCCATAAGGATATTTGGAAGGAAATAAAGGTGGGAAGAATATTTTTTTCCTCACACCAAGTGAAGGAAATATCCAAAAAACGCAATATCATTCGCTATTCAGATTATGTGGTTAGTTTGGGGAAAGTAAAATCCTTTTTAAATAAAATGGAAAACCGATTGGATGATTATAAAGGAACATTGATTTTTATTAATGATGGAGCGCCATGGATATGGAATTGGATTGAAGATGCCTACCCTGATGCGGTGCAGATTTTAGATTATTTCCATGCTATAGAATATCTCACAGGGTTTGCAGACAGTTATATTAAGGACACTACTGAAAAAAATATCTGGGTAGAATCAATGGAAGAGTTATTAAATAAAGATGAAGTGCAATCGGTCATTGAGATATTAAATTCAATTGCCAATTCAAAACAAAAGAAGAGTCCGGAGTGTAAAGAGAAATTAAAAACCTTATTATCCTATTACAATTCACATAAGAGTAGGATGCTTTATGGGACTTACAAGACAAAAGGATATCTGGTAGGCTCCGGCCCCATAGAGTCAGCACACAGAAATGTAGTACAAAAGCGTCTTAAGTTATCAGGCCAACGTTGGACAGAAGATGGCGCACAAAACATTGCATGCCTCCGGGCATGCGCAAAGAGTATGCGCAACGGAATTATCCAAAAGTTAATTAAAGCTGCATAAATTGGAATTTTGTCTTACAC
>DATKQQ010000377.1:0-10603 GCA_035532615.1 Hanamia sp. | reverse complement strand
CAACGATGGAGTTATGAAGGCGCTCAAAACATGCTTAATCTAAGAGTGATAAGGATGAATGGGCAATGGGGAAAAATAACAAAGATGGTTAAAACTAATTTTAAACGAGCCGCTTAAGCTGCGACATTTTGAAATGCACCCCTTCTTACTCAATTAATAAAAATTAATTGAATTTACTTACCTTTGCAGCCCTTTATTTGTAATTTATGGGAAACAGGCGTGAATATGACATTGGATTTGTAGGATTAAAACCGGGAATCCATGAGTTCAATTATGAGATAGACGATAAGTTCTTTGCCAATTATAAGGAAACTGACCCAATGGCAATCGGGTTTAATAATTGTTATGCATCTGTAAAACTCACTCTCGAAAAAAACAACTCTTTTATGTTGCTTAAATTTGAGATTGGAGGAAGCGTGAGTGTAGTTTGCGACCGATGTGGGAACAATTTGCCTATGGATCTTTGGGACGAGTTTAATCTTGTAATCAAACAAGTGGAGAACCCGGAGGAGATGAATCAAAATGAAGAAGATCCTGACATTTTTTATATTTCCAGAAACGAAAGCCATATTCATCTTGGTGACTGGCTCTATGAATTTGTAGTATTGAGTGTTCCAAATCAGCGCATGTGTAGTGAAAAAGAAATGGAAGGGCCACAATGCAACAAAGAAATATTAGCAATGCTTACAAAAATGAATTCGACAGTAATTGAAAATAATCATCCATTAGAAAAAGGATTAGAACAATTTAAGAAAAACAATAATTAATCATATTTAATCAACGGTTATGCCAAATCCAAAGCGCAGGCACAGTCAGCAAAGAAGTGCAAAAAGAAGAACACATTACAAAGCAGATGCTCCCACATTGAGTGTGGATTCTACTACTGGAGAAACACATGTACGCCATCGTGCCCATTCCAACGAAGGTAAATTATATTATAAAGGAAAAGTAGTGGCCGAAAAAGCACCTGCAAAGGCTATATAAGTCTCGGTGATATTTTCTTTAATCCAAAGGTTGAATTTGATTTGCTCAAATTTGATCTTTGGATTTTTTATTGTTTAATTCGTGATAATTGGAATTTACTGATTATTTTTATCACAATATTTAAAGTCAAGAAAGAAACTAAATATGAATATAGCACTGGATATGATGGGCGGAGATTATGCGCCTCTGGAAACTATAAAAGGGGTACAACTTTTTCTATCTGAAAATAAAGATGACGTTACAATTACTTTAATTGGTGATGAAAATAAGTTAAATCCGTTACTTAAAGAATACTCGATAATTACTGAAAAAATCAATATTGTTCATGCATCTGAAGTTATTGAAATGCGGGAACATCCTACCAAAGCATTAAAAGAAAAACAGCAATCTTCTATTTCAATCGGGTTTCATTTGTTGGCGGCGTCCCGGACTGACGCTTTTATTAGCGCAGGCAATACCGGTGCTATGATGGTTGGTGCTCTTTATAGCATTAAAGCGATCACAGGGGTTGCCCGTCCTGCGATTGGAGCTTATATCCCGAGGGATGATGGTAAGCTTTCATTGTTAGTGGATGTGGGATTAAATGCAGATTGTAAGCCAGAAAATTTATCTCAATTTGCATTACTTGGCTCCTTGTTTTCTGAATATATATTGAACTTTAAGAATCCGAGGGTGGCTCTCATAAATGTAGGCGAGGAAGAAGGAAAAGGTAATATCCTCTGCCAGGCAGCATATCCATTGCTTAAAGAAAATGAACGGATACATTTTATTGGAAATGTAGAAGGGCGCGATCTTTTAATGGATAAAGCCGAAGTGTATGTTTGTGACGGATACACTGGAAATATTATTTTGAAGTTCGCTGAATCCATTTATGATTTGGTTCAGAAAAGAAAAATAAATGACGAATATTTTAACCGATTCAATTTCGAAATGTATGGCGGCGTACCCGTTCTGGGAGTAAATAAACCGGTAATTATAGGTCATGGTATATCTACTGCCGGTGCGTTTAATAATATGATTTTGATGGCGAAGAAAATGATTGAACAGGATTTTATTGAAAAAATAAAAAGCAATTTTGTTTGATTAAAATTATCTGATAAACGCACGTATCTAAAATTCGAATTAATTACTTTACTGCAGCATAATAGATTATAAATTTTTGTCGTAATGGAAAATTTATAAATAAATAGAGTCTTGTCGTTTTTTTAAAGATTATTTTTATAAGGCTATATTTTAAAAGACCTAATGAAACATTCCGGAAAATATTTTTTATCCTTTCTTATTACGGCCATTTTCTGTTCTTTACATCTGTGTATTATGGCACAAACAGATACGACTATCCATAAAGGAAATGAAGATCATATTGATCACAAAAAAACTTTTATGGGTAAAATGATCAATAATTTTAAAAAGGATACTGCACAGGTGGACGTATCCGGACAATTAAGAAGGAATGAAGAAGCATTTAATAAATATGATGGGCTTATCATCAGAAACATTTATATAGAAAGGTTTCCTTTTGGTTTTACAATTGGGGATACTTCTCGAAGATTCAGTAACAGCATTACCAAAATAGCAAATTATCTGCACCATTTAACCAAGATCAGAATCATAAGAAAAAATCTTTTCTTTAAGGAAGGGCAGAAATTAAAACCGTATTTAATGGCAGATAATGAAACATACCTACGCCAGTTGTTATATTTACAGGATGCTGAAATAAAAGCGATTCCACTTGCACCGGGTTCTGATTCAATTGATATTTTAGTAGAAGTAAAAGATGTGTTTTCTCTCGGCGGAGCTATTAACAGCCTTGGAATAAAACAAACTAATATTCAATTTAGAGAAGATAATTTTGCAGGTACAGGAAATGCAGGGATTGTAAATGGTTTGTATGATGATACCCGAAAAAATAATTTTGCTTTTGGAGGAGAATATGATAGCAGAAATATCGGGGGGAGTTTTATAGATGGAAGGATAGGTTATCAAAGTTCATATCCAACTTTTAACGGTTTTAAAGAAGAAAATAATTATTATATCAATCTTGTAAAGCCCTTGGTAAACAGGTATATGAAATGGACTTACGAATTAGATGCTTCGTATCATTCTACCCGTAATTTATACACAGGAGATTCTGTTTATCTTTCGAATATCCGTTATCGTTATTCCAATTTTGAAGGATGGGCAGGATATAATATTAACTGGAAAGATTTTACAGAAGAAGAGGAATCCCAGAAACTGCGGAAACTGATAGGCGCCAGAATTATCAATGAAAAATTTCAGGAATTACCCGGGTTGTATAAAAATGCTTACAACTGGCAATATGCTGACTTATCAGGTGTTTTGGCTACTTTAACATTCTATCGTCAAAATTTTTATAAAACACAATACATTTATGGTTTTGGAAGAAATGAAGATATTCCTGAAGGATTATTAATGAGCATTACTTCTGGTTATACAATCAAAGACAATAAATCAAGGCCTTATTTGGGGTTTACTTATCAACATTACCGCTTTAACAGTAAGGAAAATTATCTTAGCTATACCATTAGTGCCGAAGGAAACCTGGATCATAAAACGATTGAAGATATTAATCTTTTAGCGAGTGTTGCTTATTTTGACCATTTAAAAAAGATAGGCACAAAATGGAAACAACGCTTTTTTTTGAATCTTGATTTAGCCCAACAGGTAAATACAGTATTAAACGAACCTCTATTTGCCAACAGCCAATTTGGGCTGCCTGAATATGGTAATGACAGAATTAACAATCAACCTGTTGGTGGCAATTTACGAGGAACTGTAAAAGCGGAATCAGAATTTTTCAGCCCATGGTCGTTGGTTGCATTTAAGTTTGCTCCATTCGTATTTGGTGATGCAAGCGTTTTTTCTCCCTATCTTTCCGATACGAAACTTTTGACTTCAGTGGGCGGAGGTATCCGGACAAGGAACGAAAGTTTTGTCTTTGGAACTATTGAATTTAAGGGATATTACTTTCCTCAAAAAAACTTTTCCAACAAAAGCTTTGACTTTGAATTATCTACCAACGTGATTTTTAAATACAATACACAAATTATAAGAAAGCCGAATTTTATTCTGGTGAATTAAGTTTGGGGTATAAGATGAGCATTACCTGACCCTGTAATTATTTTTTTATAACTGGCCCCGAAAAATAACAATGCTCGAACACACAATTTCCTTCCATCAGCAAAGGTGTCTTTTGGCCATAGTATCGAAAATTACAACTCCTGAAAACCACATTAGTACCATAGGATGTAAGGAGAGTTTGCACTCCGGCGTGGCTTTGATAGGCAAAATCGAAAAGACAATCGGAAACCTCGCAGGCAAGTTGCGAATTGAATGTGCCAAAAGACCCCAGGCTTTCCGCAAAAACATTACTTATATAGGTTGGGAAATATCCATGCTGGTCATTATAAATAAATCTTACAACTCCACCTGCAATATTTACATGGTCAATATTCCAATTGCCGGCCATTCGCAGGCCGCCATAAAGGTCTGTGCCAAAAATGGTGTGAGTCCCTCCCCAGCAATAAATATTGGAAATCCGGTTTTCTTTTTCCTGATCCTGGCCGCCTGAAATACAAAGTTTGCAATTTGCAAACTGAACTTTATTAATAATAGTAATTTCTGCATTGCGTGTTAATCCATTTGGAGAAGAACAAATACCTACCACAAATCCTGAGATATTTAATTCTTCCAATTCAGTTCCCGTGCTTCCCGATTGGGTTTGCAATTTTCCTGATTTGCCATAGTGGTTTAACAGTGATGGATAGCCGCCATCTGGCGGAAGGGGATTAGAAGGTAGATTGGTAAAGGGGTCAATAACAATGCCTGCGTAGGGTGAATAGCGGCTGTCTCTGCATTTACCATCAGTAAATTTTTCAAATGGCATACTATAAAATTCCTTTGAATTACGCATTGAAGGTGGAGAAAAAACGCCTGAAATTTTTAATTTTCTTATTTTACATCCTTTGCCATTTTGAATTCCAATTGCAAAGGCATTATTAAATGTAGCTATAATTTCGCTGCCCATATTGCTATCCCAGAAAGAGGATTGTCCTAATATCTCTAATGTGCAAAATGCTCTTTGATTACCAGATTGGGAATTATCAACTCCTCTGATAATTAACGGTTTTGAAATTTTGTATCGACCTGCAGGAATGTATAGAACCCGGATATTATTTTTAATACAGGTATTTATTGATTTTTGAATAGAAGAATAATCATCGGTGTTATTCCCTTTAGCGCCATACCATTTTACAGAAAAATATTGATTTACTGATCGGGGATTTACTGTCAATGAAGTGTCAAATATTTGCTGTTGGTAATCTGCATCATAATCACCACCGTTAATAATACCATTACCTTTTAGCTTATACCGTTTTCAAATTTGATCGTTTTGCCTTCTGGAATATTTAATGTTCCATTAATAATTATATCCGAAGAATTGATCTCAATCGTTCTTATAGAAGGCTCTTTAAATGCTGCTTGTAGAATGTTTGTTTGATCGTTGCCGTTATTAGCTTTTGCAATATAAGTTTGTGCGTAAGCAGTAGCGCTGAAAAACAAAAAAAAGGAGAAAGGTATTTTTCATTAATTACGTTTTAAGAATGTTTTCAAAAGTATTGAACTAATAAGATTTTATAGGAAAAATAAAAAAAAATTATTGGCAGTAAGCATTTTCCAATCATATTAAATATCTTTAAAAACAAATTTAAAAGAGTGAAATTATTATTCAGAAGATATTTTGAATTGACAGCTTGGATTGCTGCGCTTGTTTCATTAGCATTTATGGATCCAAGTGTAAGCCCGCATTATTCTTTTTGTATTTTTAAGAATTTGGGATTTAAATATTGCCCGGGATGTGGGCTTGGCCATTCTATCAGTTATTTATTTCATGGCAATCTCCACGCTTCTTTTTCGGCACATCCACTTGGAGTATTTGCATTGTGTGTAATTTTATTCAGAATATACAAACTTGTATCTCTTCATATTTTTTCTCAATCTAAAACCAACTATTATGGACAGTAATTATAACTCATTAAATCCAGTCATCTTAAAGTATTTGTATGATGTAACTCCCGAAGAATTGATAACAATCAATTCGAGGACGAAAGAATTCAGTGATGATGAACTATCGCAGTTTTGTATGATCTATCGCTCTAAAAGAAAAGACCCTCAATTGATATTGATATTATGTCTGCTTGGCTTGGTGGGCATAGCAGGCGTTCAACGTTTTGTGATCGGGAATATTGGGATGGGGATTTTATATTTTTTTACTGCTGGTTTGTGTTTAATTGGAACTATCATTGATGCTATCAATCATAAAGAACTTGCAATGGAATACAATGCAAAAATGATTACTGAAACACTGTCAATGCTGAATATGGTAAGGAAATAAATACGTTTTCTTTTCCAAAGAATAAAGTTGAATCAAAAAAGAATTACGATTCTGGCAAAGGGTAGAAATATTAAACATTGGGAATTTTTTAGTCAAAATAACCGAAATCCTTTTGCTATAGGTTATCCCAAACTTCTTTCCATTCTACCAATCAAAATACCATTATGATATATTTTCATAGTATACTCTCCTTTGTGAAAAGTGTGTGAAGGAATTGAAAAATAGAGTCTCCTGTGATTGTCTTTTTCAGTATCGAAATGTAAAACTGCTGAATATATTTTTTTTACAGAATCAACTTCAAACATTCCTGAATTCAAGGGGGTATTTAGCAAGACTCTTCCATTAGGTTGAATTATTACAATATAAATTTCATTAGGAATATTGTTATCAGATTTGACATTGATTTGAAAAGAACCTTCTAATCTAATAGCATCTGATGCCAGGTCTGTCAGACTTTTATTTTTATCTACAGCAAAAAATTTCAAACGATACACTAATAAGGAAGGTGAAACAGGCTCATTTTTTTTTATCTTTTTTTTGGTACTCTTTACATCACTATTACTTTTGTGTTTGTTTTCTGCCATAAATTGTTTCAGCATTTTACTTAACCTTGCATTTTCCTGAACCACTGCATCATTCTGATTCCGCAAGTCGTCTATACTTTTTTGAAGTTGAGCAATCTTTGCATTGGCATCCGACTTATCTTTTGAAGATGAAGTTTTATTTTTCAGAATTTCGGCGATATCTTCTTTTAGTTGATTGTATTGAAGAAGTTTTAATTCGAGGGTTTTATCAGATGAATCAGATGAATTTAAAACGGGATTATTTTGTTGAATTACTGATTCGGAATTAGTTGAATCACGAAGGCTTTTCAGCGAATCTGTTATTGCCGGCTTTTGAATATTTAAAGAAGATTTATTAACCGGTTGTGAAGTAGCATTTTCCTTTGGTTCGATATAAAAATGATACCCCCAAATGGAAATTAATACAAAGGAGATAATCACAAGCGATAACGCCAGAATTAGAATAAATAAAGATTTAGGATCTCTCATGCTTTACCAAATATACAAGACGTATTTTTAGCAAAAATATTATATTAAATATACTAATTTTTCAATATTCTAAACTGCATAAGCTGGTATTTTTTCTAACAATCCCGTTTTAGGCATTGAACTAAAGGATCGTGGATTAATTTGAAAAACAATAAAATTAAGGAAGCACGGCCTTTTTTTAATGCTCTTCGTTGATTTACGGATATTATAAAAGACTGCCGGGCTTATTTTACCGAAGAACAATTTTTTACTACATTTTACCCTATTTTTGCAACCCAAAAAATTAAGTAAAATTGATATGGATAATTTGATTTACGTAATACCAGCAATGGGAATTGTTGGTTTGATTTACACGTTCATAAAATCTGCATGGGTAAATAAGCAAGATACCGGTACTGAAAAAATGAAAGAGATCAGTACTTACATTGCTGAAGGCGCTATGGCATTCTTAAAAGCTGAATGGAAAATACTCTCTTATTTTGTAGTGATTGCTGCAATATTATTAGCCCTTATGGGTTACAGCGCCGCCAATAGTTCCTGGAGCATAGCCATATCTTTTATATGTGGGGGCTTTCTTAGTGCGCTCGCGGGTTTCATTGGAATGAAAGTGGCTACCAAAGCAAATGTGCGTACCACTCAGGCAGCTCGTACCAGTTTGGCTAAGGCCTTAAAAGTATCTTTTACCGGGGGAAGTGTTATGGGGCTTGGCGTTACTGGATTAGCTGTATTAGGGTTGGGCAGTTTATTTATTATTTTGAAATTTATTTTCGCTCCGCATGCGCTTGCGAATAGCCTTGAAATGGAGCGTACTTTAGAAATTCTTACCGGTTTCAGTCTTGGTTCAGAAAGTATCGCTTTATTTGCCAGGGTAGGCGGTGGTATTTATACAAAAGCAGCTGATGTAGGTGCTGATTTAGTTGGAAAGGTGGAAGTAGGAATTCCTGAAGACGATCCGAGAAATCCGGCTACTATTGCTGATAATGTAGGAGATAATGTGGGCGACGTAGCAGGCATGGGAGCCGATTTATTTGGTTCGTATGTGGCTACTATTTTAGCAACAATGGTGCTGGGGAGAGAAACCATTTCGAATGATGCATTTGGTGGTATGGCGCCGATTTTATTACCCTTGTTGATTGCATCTATGGGAATTATTTTTTCTATAATTGGCACATTCTTCGTAAAAATTTCTGATAATGCCGGTTTGCATACATCTGTCGTTCAAAAAGCCTTGAACCTGGGCAACTGGGGAACTATCGTGTTGACAGCAATTGCTTCTTATTTCCTGGTTATGTGGATACTGCCGGCAAATGATGAATTGATATTAAGGAATTATCATTTTACAAGGTATGGAGTCTATGGAGCTATTATTGTGGGACTTGCAGTAGGAACATTAATCAGTTTTATCACTGAATATTATACTGCCATGGGAAAAAGACCTGTTATGACTATTGTACGGCAATCTTCTACAGGCCATGCCACTAACATTATTGGCGGCCTCGCTGTTGGAATGGAAAGCACATTATTCCCAATCCTCGTTCTTGCGGCTGGAATTTATATGTCCTTCTGGTGTGCGGGTTTGTATGGTGTTGCAATTGCATCTGCTGGTATGATGGCCACAACAGGCATGCAGTTGGCTATAGATGCTTTTGGACCAATAGCAGATAATGCAGGTGGAATTGCAGAGATGTGTGAATTGCCTAAAGAAGTGCGCGAAAAAACAGATATTCTTGATGCGGTTGGAAACACTACAGCGGCTACCGGTAAAGGTTTTGCCATTGCTTCTGCCGCATTAACTTCTCTGGCTCTATTTGCAGCATTTGTAGGTATTTCAAAAATTGATGGTATTGATATTTACCGCGCTGATGTATTGGCAGGATTATTTGTTGGCGCCATGATTCCTTTTATATTTTCTTCCCTGGCAATTCGCGCAGTTGGTGAAGCAGCCATGGCTATGGTTGAAGAAGTGCGCAGACAGTTCCGCACCATTCCGGGAATTATGGAAGGAAAGGGTAAACCTGAATATGAAAAATGTGTGGCCATTTCCACCAACGCTTCTATCAAAAAAATGATGTTGCCGGGAGCAATTGCTTTGCTTTCACCAGTAATTGTCGGGTTTATTTTTGGCCCTGAAGTTTTGGGAGGATTTTTAGCGGGTGCAACTGTAAGCGGTGTACTAATGGGACTTTTTCAAAACAATGCCGGTGGCGCGTGGGATAATGCAAAAAAATCTTTTGAGAAAGGAGCTTTAATTAATAATGAAACATATTACAAAGGCTCAGAACCGCACAAGGCATCAGTTACAGGCGATACCGTAGGTGATCCGTTTAAAGATACCTCGGGGCCAAGTATGAATATCCTAATCAAATTAATGAGCATTGTTTCTTTGGTAATCGCTCCAACTCTGGCTCATAATTTTGAAACAAAGATTAATAATGAACGGCAGCAAAAAATTGAGAGCCTTATCAATATGGAGAAAGTTTCTGCAAATAGTAGTTTGCCAAATATAAACCAATGGACATTAATTAATCCCCCCGGAACAGACAGTGTACTTGTTGACAAAGAAGTGAGGAAATTTATGGATGTTTTGGAACAGGATCATCTTATAGTAAATAACTCTTTTTCTGTGGCTGTTACGAAAGGTGTTCTTTTTATTGATGGGAATAAACAAACTCCAGACGTAATTGATAAATACAGTAAATATATATCAGCTACCGGAGATTTTATCAGTAAAGAATATGAGCAATAAAAATTATTTTCTATATTTTTTAGAATGGAGAACTAAAGGTTCTTCATTTTTTTGTCATAATGCCACAGACAATAAAAAACCTAAATGATGACAACCGCATAATTCCACTAACAAATTTTGTCCACATTGTCTTATTCCATAATTGAATATAGAAGAGAATGATCTAATTTAATCGCCTAATACAGAACCGCCATCAAAAATATTGATTACTTCATCCATTCAAAATAGGTAAGGCTACTCATTTCCTTTTTAGCCCGGTACATGTCTTTTAAAGCTTTGCATAATTCCTCTTCAACGGCATCCAGTGTTTCAAAACATTTGTTATTAAAATAGTTCGAACGGATATGCTTCCAAAGCATTTCTGCCGGATTCAACTCTGGCGAATACGGCGGAAGAAACCACGCT
>DATKQQ010000376.1:0-2056 GCA_035532615.1 Hanamia sp. | reverse complement strand
CTCAAGTGTGTCCCAATTGGTTCCGCAGGCATGGCGAACTACCGCCAGCACAAGTATGTGCCAAAGGTCCATTCCTTTTCTGCCTGTCTTTTTTTTACCCTTGCATATCTTCTTTTCCAGCAACTCAAAAACTTTTTCATTTAATTCGGGGGGTATTGTAAAGCAAGTTGCATTGACTTGGGTTTACCGCATATTGAACATCCAAAAATGTATTTGGCAATAAAATCACATATAACCTATTTAAAAAAATTAGGTAAAGAATAAATCAGTATCTCTTTTGTATGGATGCGGATACCCTGCTGCGGTAGGGTATGAGGGTGCATGTTCATTTTATAGTTATAGAATATGGGATTGCCAATTTGTATTGGAAAAATCTTAAAGAACGTGCAGCAGCGTTAATTAGAATTGCTCATCCTGATCATCGTAAAAAACTCCAGCAGGATGCGTACCTGTATTTCAAAATGAAAAAGCAGTTGGTTTGAGTGGTTGTTTTTAAATAGTCATAATCGGGCATTTAAATAATACAATTTAGAAATTAGTAAGTTATCTTATTTTGAAAGTACTTTTATCAAAGGACTTTTGGTCAGATTTTTTTTGAAAAGATATATCATCATTTTTGGGTAATGGGAATGATTATTACATTTAGCTTTATACTCTTGAAGATAAATTCTCCCTTCGATTAATAGCTCTCATATTTAATATTGAAGACAATTATGGCTAATAATCGCTTTCAAAACCGGCAGCGGATCAATAAACCTTCCGTCTTTCTTTATTGCAAAATGCAGATGCGGGGCAGTCACGGCTCCAGTGGCTCCACTAATCGCAATGGCATTACCTGCAAAAACCAAATCGTCGGGACTGCATAAAAATTTACTCAAATGGCAGTAGATACTTTCAATTCCATTTCCATGTTGAATAATTAAATAATTTCCTGCTCTTTCATCGTAACCTTGCTTTGCAATAAATCCATTAGCAATTGTCTTTACAATTTCATAATCCGCTTTAAGATCAATTCCGTCATGAAACATTTCTTTGTGATAAACAGGATGGTACCGTTCCCCAAAACCAGATGTTACATAAAGCATTCCGTTTAATGGAAGAGAAAAGATTTTGGTTGATTTTAAAACCGATATTCTTTCGAAATCAACTTCATTTTGTGACTCCTTTTTTTGACTACTATCAGCGTCATTATTTTTAACCGATATCTTTTGAGTAAAAGAACCAGCGATTGTTTGGTTATCATGACCTGTGGGCGCGACAATTGTTCTTCCTTTTTGCGTAATCGTAATAATTTGAGTGAATGACACATTTACTTTAAACAAAAATATTAATATGATTAATAACTTTCTTGACATAAATTTGTTTTATATAACTAAAAGTAATAAATTTGCATAAAAATAATAAAATGATGCAATTTTCAATCGAAGAACTTCCTGAAAAACAACTGGAACTGATCGGGCTTTCTAAAAAAGATATTTTAAATATGCCTCCACGGACATTCAACGCTTTGATGTCGGGAAACAGAACTTCATTGATCCGGTTTAATAAATTAAATATCCCCGGATTGGAAGGGGGTTCATTGGATGCAAAACTTTCTTTGGAAAGAAAACCGAATGGCAACGTTTCTATTCGTTTTCATCCTATCAATCAAATGCCAAAAAACACTTTTAATCTTACCAAAGATGAAATTGAGCAATTAAATAATGATACCAATTTTATTCAGAAACACTTTGCAAATGGAAGGGAATATCTCGTTGGCATTGATAAACAAACCAACGAATATATTGCTATTGATAGAGACTTGATTGAAGCACCGAAAAAAATTAATGGTATTGAGTTAACAGAAGCTCAAATAAATGATTTTAAAGAAGTCAAGGATATAAAAGTAGGAGGAGAAAAATTCAGGTTGAATCCCAATGATGAATTAGGCATAAGCGGCACAGGTAAAAATTCAATTCTATCCAGCCTCGAATTCAAACATTCCAAATATAATTCCTCTGAGTTGCTTCTCGACCTTGCTCTTTTAGTAACAGGTGCGGGATCCATTTTCATGATT
>DATKQQ010000375.1:0-7533 GCA_035532615.1 Hanamia sp. | reverse complement strand
CATCATGGTATCAAATGATTTTTCAAATTCATAAGGGTCTCCGCTTTCCCAATATGTATCCAGCCAATCTGTGAAGCGGAGATCAAATATCTCCTTACTTATTTGTTTCACCTCTTCCTTGCTAAAACGAATCTCACTCTTGGTTATAGGCATGATGTGGATTTTTTTTCCACAAATATAAACATTATAAACTATTTATGGAAATTTGTCGTACACCCGAATAGCACTGTATTGAATTTCAAAATATCACTGCCAATGGCTGTGGCTTCATCTCACACTTGTCATCCTTCTTCTTTAAGCTTGTTTTAAAATACAAAAACGGATTCATCTCATGTTATCAAACATATAGACAACATTTGATAAAAATTGGTTGGGTAGGCATTTAAAATTTATAAGTAAGCGCCGCCCCAATCCCATACCTATAGGGAAAGGTCTTTACAACATGATCTTTGGTAATTTGGGTAATTGCACACCTGAACTGTGGAAGAAGATTTATTGACCATCTTTTATTAAAATTATATTGCAGGTTGATATCGGCGATAAATGATGTATGAAAATTTTTCAATCCATTAAGCCCGTTTATTTGCTCCGTTTCGTAATTCAGCATATCTGTTACTTCAGTTTTTATGGAGACCTTGGTAACGTAGCTAAATGATAAGCCTGCTCCGGGAGTTATAGCAAATTTATTTTTACTAAATGTATAGGTGGCCATAATGGGAACATTTAAAGATTGAAGGTTTTGTTCTGCTTCCGTGCAAAGAACACTATCCCCTAAAGCAGGCGGTTGTCCAAAATCCGGCTTAATGAATCCATATCCCGAAGAAGTATTGTATTGATAGGCGACAGTTCCATCGGGAGTTTTTGAAGCAAATATATTATGTGGAGAAATCCCTATCTCGGTATAGGCAAAAAATATACCTGATTTCAATCCCCATTTACGCGAAAATTGTCGTGTAACATAAAATCCGAAGGAATAAGATCCCTCATGTCGCTCATCTTCAGAGATTTCCTGCGATGAACTACCCACATTACCTGCTTCATTATTAACTAAATTATAATTGGCCCATTCGTTATTTCCATAACCTGTAACAGACCAGTAGGGATGGAACTTTTGAGAAAATACATTTTTATTCACTCCGGCAATCCATTTTTTTATCGGAGAATCTTTATTAAAGACTATAGGTTTGTTTTGCAACGGAATATTTAAATTGAATAAGTCGTTACTCTCAATTTTAACTTCCGGGGTTGGTTTATAGTTTTGAAAATCCGGGAATTCTGCTTTATTCAATTCTTCGTTTCCTGCCAAAGAAATGAGATGATGATCTTTTGGGTTTTTTATTTTTTCGGTTGTAATATTATTGTTTTGCTCATTGTATGAAGGGTGTTTTGATTCAGCTATCAGGGTAGCCTTTTCAAAATTCAAATTTTGATTTTTTTCTTTTTTTACTATCAAAGGCGTTTTTAGTTTTTGAGTAATTATTGAATTTTCTTTCTGTGGTTTTCCGAATGGAATAATAGCAATTATATTATCCTTATTGTTTTTTTCCTGTTCAGGCTTGGCCTTACCTGAAGAATTATTTGAGTTTTTAGTAAGATCAGTTTTTAAAGAATCTGAATAATTATCATTATTTTTTTCAAGGTTTACAATTGTTGTATTTTGAATATTGCCGGTATCTTTCTTTTCAAAAGTCAGGTTTTTTGTTTTTCCATTCCTTGGGATACTTTTATTAAATGATTTGTAAACTATTATGCCGGATAAAACAATAAGAAGCAAAATAGCCGCACTTTTCCATACAATAAATTTACGCCTGTATTTTTCCGCATCTCTACGGTCAAGATCGGCTTGTAGATTATTCCAAGAATCATCGGAAGGCTCATCTTCAAAATCTTTGTACGCCCGGTTAAAAATATCATCCATATCATGTAAATTTTTATCCATACGATTTCGGTTTTATGGCAGAGTTATTTTTTTTCTTTTTAGGGTTAAAGCCTCCTGTAATATTCTCCTGGCATCTGCAAGATTACTTTTAGAAGTGCCTTCGGAAATTTTCAAGACTTCAGCAATTTCACGGTGCTTCATTCCTTCAAACACAAACAAATTAAAAACCATCCGATACGCAGGAGATAAGGTTTGTACAAGTTTTATCAATTCTTTTTCGTCATAATTATTGGCAAAATCAGCACTTACGGACCCATAGTACGTTTCAGAATCAAACGAAACAACCGGTTTAAGATTATAAGACTTAATCTTGTATTTGGATAAAGCAGCGTTGATCATTATTTTCCTAATCCATCCTTCAAAAGATCCTTCTCCCTTATATTTATTTATATAGGTAAAAACTCTCATAAACCCATCATGCAATATCTCCTCCGCTTCCTCCCTGTTCCGTGAATACCAAAGACAAACACCCATCATTTTCCGGGCATAAAGGTTATAAAGCTTCGCCTGGGAAGCTCTGTCGCCAGATATACATCCTGAAATTATAAGCTGCTCGCTATCTTCCATATCTTCTATCATAAAGACATACAATGAAATAATTTTAGTTGGGTAACCCCCCAAAAAAAATCCAGAAAATTAATACTTTAAATCAAAATTGAAAATAGAGCTATAGAAACTATTCTTTAAACCACAGAGCCATATTTTAAGAGCCAACCTAACAATGTTGTAAATTAAAATAAAAAAGATATTTATTGAAACGGCAAAATTAGTCTCAAATAAAATATGGGATATGCTTAACACTCACTTAAAGACACTTTTATATTGTGTCAATGCTTCCGATTATCCGTTCATTTATATTCATTAGTTACCCAAAATAAACTATACTTCTCAAAAAGAAATTGACAAATACCCAACCAAAATAAGCAATCAGGTTGTCTCTTATTTTGTATCAAAAATCCTTAAAAACCGATTTTATATTAATCGCTAAAACAAAAATGATGAAAACTAAAAAAATGATTTTACCTGTTTTGTTGCTTGGCGTCTTGCTTTTTGCAGTTTTCTTTTCCTGCAAAAAGGTAAATGATTCAACAACAACAAATGTTGTACCTGCCGGAAAACACCTTGTTTCCGTTTATTTGAATGACGACCCCATTCCAAAAATGCTGAAGGTGTTGGTGAACATAAGATACATAGAGGTAAAAGTGGATACAGGTAAAGTGGTACATAGTGATGATTATTACAATAATGATCAAGATTCTCAAGACAACAACAATAGTGGCGATCATTATGGCAAATGGGATACTTTGAGCATTACTCCCCAAGTGTATGACTTGTTGAAACTTACAAACGGAATGGACACATTAGCAGCCAATAGTTTTGCACGTGTAGGTAAGATAACCAAGATACGGATTACGCTTGGCCCCAATGATACGCTATGGACAGACAGTACTCATTCTTATCAGCTTACACTTTGCGACCACGAACCTTATATTTATGCGAGGGTAACTAACAATACAATAGATACACTCACAAACGGACAAGCGATATTGCACATAGATTTTAATGTAGCAAAATCTATAAATTATGATGATGGACTTTATTGTTTTGAACCCAAGATATCTTGCTATAACGATAATAATACAGGGCAATTGGCGGGAATAGTAAAGCCCGGGGCAGCTTATCCCTCTATAATGATTTACAATGGTACAGATACTGCTTATGCCATGCCGGAAGAAGATGGTGAATTTAAAATACTGGGAATAATACCTGCAATATATAACGTGTTGTATAAAGCAACGGCCCCCTACAAGGATACTTTAATTAATAACGTACAGATAATTGCCGGGCAAACGACACCAATGCCACCGATAACATTGTATCCTTAGAAAAACAAATATGCCGTATCGGGAACAGAAAATAAGTCCGTACAATTTCTTCTGTTTATTGAATGACAGTAGCAATATTGTACCGAAAATTAACCAACCATAAAAATCATATTTTGATTGGTAGATTTAAAGGGGTAATATATGTATTAAATTATATTGTAATATAATAACCGCACTTAACATATTCTATAAATGGATTATTTAATAAATTCCCCCATTGTTTCGGTAGTAATAGCAACCTATAATGGAGAACGTTATTTGAAGGAACAACTGGATTCAGTTTTTGAGCAAACCTATACTAATCTTGAGATTATTGCTGTAGATGATTATTCTTCTGATACCACTGTTTCCATTCTTCATCAATTTGCATTATTGCATTGCAATATGAAAGTGTTCGCGAATGAAAGAAATATAGGACATATTAAAACTTTTGAAAAAGGAATATTATTATCAACTGGCAACTTTATTGCACTTTGCGATCAGGACGATATTTGGGATAAACATAAGATTGAATTATTGATGAGGGGAATGAATGGTAAGGAAATGGTATTTTGTGATTCTGAATTTATAGATGAAACAGGGAAAACGCTTAACAGAAAAATTTCCGATATTAAAAACCTCTCTACCTATAACAATTGCTCTCCATTTATTATTGAAAATTGTATTTCGGGCCATGCAGTTGTATTTAGCCGTGAAATAGCCATTGCTGCAATTCCTTTTCCGTCGTATATTATTCACGATTGGTGGCTTGCATTTGTAGCTTCATCAAAAGGTGTAGTGCATTTTGTAAACCTTCCATTGGTTCAATTCAGGCAACACGCTGATAATTTTATCGGTGCCATTAAAGTGAAGGGCAGAAGTAAAAAAAGAGAAACACACCATGAAGCAATAGCTAAAATCAGAAGTCGCATCGGAATTTTTTATGAAATATGCCCGGAGACCAATATTGAAGCAAAAAAAATTCTGAAGAAATTAAAAAGGAGTTACAGAAGTTTTTCGGTAGAAAACAATTTTTTAAGAATGATTGTTTTCTATAAGTACCGATCGGATTTATTGGCCATTAAAAAAAGAACTGCTATCAGAAAATGGTTGTTTTGTTTAAAGATATTTTTTAAGATTAAATAAGCATCTTCTCCCTGTCAGTTGTTTTTATAACTCTAATCATTTTTAGTAATAATTAAATTTTAAATTTTTATAGGCCATGCATGAGTTTTATTTTTCTTTTATCAACTTTCTGATTTTTCTTCTTTCACATTTTTTTAAAGTACTGTATCAGATTGATTTGCATCTTTTAGAGTTTATCAATCACGAAAGAATAAAACCTTTAGATAGTTTTTTTATCTTTATTACCAATACTTCTTTTATCATTTCTTTTGGAATACCTGTTTTTCTTTTGATTTATGCCCTTATAACGCATTGGGATAGATTAAAAAGACAAAGCCGGCTGATACTCATTTCACTGGGTATCAACACCGTAGTAATAGAGATTATAAAACAGGTAGTAAACCGCCAGCGTCCATATAAAGTAGATTCTTTTATCGAAAAATTATCAGGGGGTGGTAGCCCTTCCTTTCCATCTGGACATACAGCAGATGCTTTTTTAATTGCAACTGCGCTTAGTATTTTATTTTCTAAACAAAAAGTGTGGCTGGTTTTAGTTTGGATATGGGCTTTTATGGTAACCTATTCACGGGTTGTTTTAGGGGTTCATTATCCAAGCGATGTTTTTGCTTCCATGATTATTAGTTCCAGTCTTGCTGTTATTATAACCCGGTTTTTTATTAAACGAAATTTTTTGAAAGATGCAACAATTTCTTAGATGGATAAATGATTGGGACAAGAAAGGATTGTTCCTTATCAACAGCCATCACAATTTATTATGGGATAAAATTATGTGGTTTGCCAGCGGTGAAACTTCCTGGTATCCTTATTATTTTTTACTGCTTCTTTTGTTAATCTATTATTACCGTAAGAAAAGCTGGCTACTGATTGGCTTAATTGTTCCATTAATTTTTTTTACGGATCAACTTTCATCTACTATAATAAAAGGGATGGAAATAAGATACAGGCCCAGCCATATTCCGGGCATTGAAAACCTTTTGCATTATGTGAATAATTATCGTGGCGGCCTTTATGGATTTGTTTCAGGTCATGCTACTAATGTTAGCGGTATTACTATTTATCTTACTTTAATTACAAAGAAAAAAATTATATGGCTTCCTTATTTACTTTTTGCCTGGGCACTATTAGTATGCTACAGCAGAATATATCTTGGGGTTCATTTTCCCGGCGATGTAATAGGCGGAATCTTCTTTGGTAGCCTGACAGGATGGATGTTTGCTTTAATTTATCAACAACTTGAAGGGAAATTCTATAAAAATAAAATTTAAAATTATGTAGTGATGGATACCCCTTGTTCAATTTGATTGCAGGAAATAATATCCTTATGGTGGTACGTTTCTGATTTTTTTCATTGTGATTTTTTTTAATTAGTTGTAAATCCTTACTTTTTATAAACCGCTTTAGCTGTTGGGCTAACCAAAAAATGCATAAAATCTTTTGCTACCTTTGGATGCAGTGCTGTTTTCATTAGGCCTGCCATATAAGTTGCAGTAATATTTTCTTTATCGGGTATGTTTACCATTTCCACAGGATGGCCAATCATTTGTTGATAGTATGCTTCAGAAAACTAAACCATCGCTGCATCGCTGGTTATACAAAATCCGCATCGATGACTGGCAATGATGAATCTGTGTGAGGTAAGTAGTACTGTCCTTTAATCTGGACTTCCAAATTCTTCGCCTTTTCAAAATCACCTTCAGGCAAGGCCATTGAATGGGTAAGATGCGCAACGCAAAATAATTCGATAATCTTTTACTTGTGAAAGTGCATGTAATAACAGCAGCTTCCTTTTCAATACAAACCCTCTCTTGTTTCTTCATTTTATCAGTTGCAGACTGTGTTTCGCGTTAAGATGCAACGGTTGGGAAGCTCGTTATAAAATTGTCAGAGATTTGAAAAAAGAAGATATAGAAATTGTCTCTGTAAACGATGAATCGGTGGATCTTGAAGATTCACCCCAATATGATTCTGTCACTAATTTTTAGGAATAGTATTGGATTTGAAAAACAGATAACAATTAAATAATGAATCAAGAATCGCTAACCGGGATGAAAAGATTTTCAGGATTGGCCCCATTCTATAATCCTGAAAATCCAGATTCTGACAAAAAGGCAAATAAAAACCCCATTTATTTGTTGCTTTACTGAAAAAGCCAGCTTCTGTCGGCTGAACGAATTCTATTATACCGTCTGCCCCAAGCGTTGTATATTCCGCCAGTGTTGGCTAATACAAAGGCCTGAAATAAACGAGACTGAACAAAAATAAAAATTGAACTATCCTCAAAACATAATATCTTTTCTAAAGTCGGTTAGTTCATTTACCGATGAGGAAATTAACGATTTCGTGGAAAAAGGAAAAGGCATAGAAGTGGCTAAAGGGGAATTTCTTATTTCTGCGCAACAAACCTGCAGGTCCTTTGGTTTCATTCATAGCGGCACTTTTAGCTTCCTCCTCGATTAAATACTTCTGAATTGTTTGAAGGTTTTAAAAAAGATTCTTCCTCTGGCGATTCACTTAGGCTTGGGTTTTCCATCGTAGAAACAATTTGCAGTATCTATAATTTTATTGTCTCTTATAATTATTTAG
>DATKQQ010000374.1:0-86483 GCA_035532615.1 Hanamia sp. | reverse complement strand
ACATACATGCAAAACTATCTAAACGAATTTTGTTATAAATTTAACCGGAGAAAGCAGGGGAAAGATTTGTTTCATAGTTTTCTAAACGTAGCAACTTTATACTCGTGGTATGCACCTTGCACTTAAATGCGGATAGTCATTTAATATTTTTTATTTGTATATAGAATTGGGTACATACCTTTAAATTAATCGTCTATTACAAATAAAATATTTTCAACTATCACCCAATGAAAAAACTAACTTCTATCTTATTTTTTATTGCTGCCATAACCTTCTATCCATCTTGCAAAAAAGGCGATACTATAGTGAACCCCGATCCCACCACGCTGGATTCCGCAACCATAATGGGCTTTAAAGATTCTACGCAATTGATAAAAAGCATGCATCGTATTGATTATGACAGCACAGGAGCCATCATGGATACATCAACCAGTTATTTATATTATGATACCTTAGATAGAAAGATAACGATTCGTTCAGGAGTTTCAGTCGGAGAATGCAGTTACAATAGTTTAGGGCTTCTTGTGCATCTTGAATCATCTGGCGACACCACTACTTCATCTTTAATCACTGAAGCATCTTCAATAGATTATACCTACGATGCTTCTAATATTCTAAAAACAGCTTCCGTTAAAGAGTCTAACGGAGAAAGTTATGTGTATTCAATAAATAAAACTTTGCTTCCTTCCGGAAATTATCAATTGAGCTGGCTGGATCAATTAAATCTTCCAGACAGCAACTATTACCTTGTAAATGTCGATACTAAGGGAGAAATGCTCTCTTATTATGATTACGCCGGACGTTCTTCCGATTCCATTATATACGATGCAACCGGGAATGTAAGCAAGGTTCTGGAAACAATTTATAAGACTGCATATGATACAAGTGGCTCTTTCACATTTACATTATATGATTTTCTTGACAGGGATACAAAAGGTGATCAGTTATATAATTTTTATAAAATATTATTTAATGGCGTTTTTTACATTCCTGGGGATATTTCCGGGTTCGGAGGTGCGGATGTAGGTAATTTTTACCAGGATATTAAATACCGTTGCCTTTCTACAAATATCACCAGGCCGATAGGAGATTTATATTGCCTCGGTTGTGGAGTTCACATCGTCAATTTCAATAATCCAGCGGAATACGACAGCAAAAATCGTTTAGTGGAAATCAGTAATTTTTTTAGTGACACTGAACTTTATCGTACTGATTATACTATTAGCTATTACAAATAAATATTTTCAAAACAAATCTCAACCTTTCAAACCTGTAAATTTATTATGAAACCAAAACTATTTTTTTTAATTATAATTTTTCTTTTCTCCTACCAGGGTTCCTATTCGCAGGATTATTTTATAGTGGACACTTGCAGGCGATGATTCAAATTCATTTGTAACATTGCGATATGGCAGGAAGGATTATGGTTTTGGAGTAATCAATTCAAAAGGAACCATGAACTGGCAAGTCGCTGTGCCAGGATTCCCTCTTGGAATGGGCAGGTTTAAAAATAATGTTGTAGTTTTTTATACCCCCGAAAATCCGGAAAAATTAGGTTCCATAAAAGAGGTCCATGCGGTAATGATAGGTATAAAAGAAAAGAAAGTTTTAGTGGATAAATTAGTTTATGCTAATCCAAACAAAAATGTAATTGAGCCAATTGTGATTGATGATCCTGCCGGCAATTTCAATTATCTTTTAATTCGTACCAGCGATCAGAGAGGAGGGCTTGCCTCAATTGCTTTGAAAGCACAAAGCAAAATGCATGAATTTACACAATTGAGTATAATTTCTTTGGAGAGCAACCTTGAAACCCATATAAAAGATTTAAAAGACATCGCCTTAGAAACATTTTTTGCAGGCGCTTGTGCAGGAAATAATAATGAAGTGTATGTATCTTCTTTTTCCAAAGACCAGTTAATAACAGAAAAGTTTGATGAAGACGGCAACCTAAAGGGTAAACTGGCTGTTGATGCGTCAATCAGGCGTAAATCAGCAATGGATCCTATTATTGAAATCTTCCCCGTTATTAAATATGACAGTATGCAGGGGAACTGTATTGATTTAGCCGTGAAGTACCGGAATGACCATAAGGATGATGTAATGCGTTCATTCAGATTTAATTTCAATGACCAGAAAGCGTACTCTACAGAGGAGACTACCCTGGATAAGGATTATGTAAAGCAACTTGAGAAAACGGAAGGTAAAAAAAACAAACTCTCAAATTTTAAGAGTATTGATGAATTGTATCCGGTACAAATACTGGAAACTAATGATAAAGTAATTGTTCTGAAAGAAATCCAATATAAAACTGGTAGCGGATCGAGTGATGATCCTGAAAAATTTTATAGGGAAGGAAATATTATTTCCATCTATACAAGGGATTTGCATCAGGTAAGCGAAGTTATAATTGATAAGTTCATGGGAACATATATAATGGGCGCAACCTCAATTTGCAGCCATATTAAAAATGGTAAATTATATATCATTACTTGTGAACATGGCAGAAGAGCAGACAATTATAAAGCTGTTTTATCAATTATTAATATGGATGATGGTGCTATTGAAACAAGAACATTAGACAAAGAAGATGCTGGTAAAGGATGGATAACCGACCCAACAACAATATTATGGTTCAGCAATAATTTTATAATCGCATTTACTGAGGGGAAAGCATTTATACGTTTGAAATTTGAAACCGATTTGCAATCTGAAAATTATTAAAAAATAATCCAGATGTTATAACAATGAGTATATAATCGCTTGTTATAAATAAATATTTTCAAACCACAGTAAGCAATAAATAACAGAGATTCGTAATTTCTGCAACGAATAACCTTACAATCCAATAAACCCATTATAAAAAAATTTCCATTTTCAGTAAACGAACCAATAAGCCCAATTTTCCATTATCCATTATCAATTATCCATTATCAATTATCCATTATCAATTACCTTTGCCGTCCAAAAAAAATTAAGAATAAGTACAATGCCTGACCTGGACGTTTTTGACCCTAATTCTGTAGGTAATCCTAACAATGGGATTTTTGGACTTCCATTTACTGAAGAAGATGCGAAACTTATTTTGCTGCCCGTTCCATGGGAAGTAACTGTAAGCTACAAGCCAGGCACAGCAAGGGCTTCTGAACATATATGCACTGCAAGTCTTCAGGTGGACCTGATAGATGACGATCTTTCTGATGGATGGAAACGGGGTATTTTTCTAAGAGAAATGGACAAAAATATTTTGGCTAAAAGTGATTATCTCCGCAAAGAAGCAGAATTATACATCAATTATATTACTGAATGTGACCAGGAAGATGGGAATAAGTTCATGCAAAAAGTGCTGAAAGAAATAAATGAAGGAAGCGATTTTTTGAATGAATGGGTTTATGAGCAAACAAAAGAATTATTAGATCAGGGAAAATTAGTTGGCCTATTGGGCGGTGATCATAGTTCCCCTTTAGGTTTTTTTAAGGCAATTGCCGGTAAATATGGTGAATATGGAATTCTACAAATAGATGCGCATTGTGATCTACGCGAGGCGTATGAAAATTTTAGATATTCTCATGCATCTATAATGTATAATGCACTTGAAGAAATTCCACAATTGACAAAATTGGTACAAATTGGTACGAGGGATTATTCTTTATGCGAAGTAGATTATATTAAAAAAAGTAACAACAGAGTAAATACTTTTTTTGATAAAAATATTAAAGAACGTGGCTATGAAGGTGAAACCTGGAAACAAATAGCTGATGAGATCATAGCTCATCTTCCACAAAAAGTGTATATCAGTTTTGATATTGATGGCCTCGACCCTAAATTATGTCCTAACACCGGAACACCTGTTCAGGGCGGGTTTGAAACACAACAAGTTTATTATTTATTTAGAAGAATCATCGAAAGTGGCCGGCAATTAATCGGTTTCGATCTTAATGAAGTAGGCATAAGTTTAAATGAATGGGATGAAAATGTAGGCGCCAGGGTTCTTTTCAAACTATGTAATCTATTGATAGCTTCAAATGAAAAATATGGAACAGTTTGACATCATCCTCAAAAACGATAAAATAAAATCATACAATAATATTGCTTGGATTTTTTTGATATTGAACTTTGCCGTTTTTATTTTCTTATTGTTTTATGATACTTACCGGTATCCCGCTATAGCTTTTATTTTTGCTTTGATCATTTATCTTTTAATGCGATGGTATCTTTTCAAAACTAATAAGGCCAATTACATTATTGACGAATTTGTATTCTTTATTCCAGCCGCAGGTTGGCTTGGTATGCACAATTATTTAGTTGGCATAGCTTGTATATTAATGGGATTATTGTATAAATTATCTTTGCAAAAAATAAAATTTGTTTTCACCAGAAATAATATAGTGAAAATTAATTTTCCTAAAAAAGAATTCACCTGGAATGAGTTGAGCAATGTGATCCTTAAAGATCATATCCTCACGCTTGATTTTAAAAACAATAAATTAATCCAGGCTGAAATTGAAAAATCACAGATCATTAATGAAGCAGCTTTTAATTCGTTTGCACAATCGAAACTTCATTAAATAAATTGTTTGGATTTTATCTTTAATAAAATATTTTCTCATCAATGAAACACACTCCTTTTCTTTTATATTCTGACGGCAAAGGAAATATCTTTGAAGACACCTCATTATGTGTGTGCGGCAGAAGCGGATGGGATGCTCTGCCCGTAGATACTGAAGAATGGATTGAACTTCCACATGGCGGCCAGTTATATGAATTGCCCCATAGGCGCGGAATCGGAATAGATACAAAAACCGGCGAAATGCGTTTATGTGAAAAAGGATGGGCAGTTGCAGCTTTTATTCCACCTGCTTTTACCGGCACTTACCTTGCTGCTTACGAAACGCTGCCTGGCGCAGAAACTTTACCTTTATTTTGTTACACAGCGGCCGGCTGGTATAATGAAAAATTTTATGTTACAGCAGTAAGAATAGAAAAAGATATCCGGCAGGAAAGTGAAGGGTTTGATGAAACAAAAATTGAAAGTGGTGTAAAGGAATTATTATCTACATATAAGCATAACCGTTTAGTACAACATCTTGCCAATAATTGTTGCCTTACTTATCATTGTCCTGCCGCGCGAAATTATTTCATGGGAAGATGGGAGTGTCCCGTTCCAAGTTCTCCCGCATGTAATGCCAATTGTATTGGCTGCATATCTTTTCAACCACAGGAAGAAACAATCACTTCTACCCAGGACAGATTGCAATTTAGACCTACTGCAGAAGAAATTGAAGAATACACAGTGCCACATTTGGAAACAGCGCCTTTCCCAATTGTAAGTTTTGGACAAGGTTGCGAAGGCGAACCTTTATTGATGTGGAAAACAATTGAAGAAGCTATTATTGAGATGAGGAAACATACTCAAAAAGGTAGTATCAACATCAACACCAATGGCAGCGATCCCAAAGCAGTAAAAGCCTTGTGTGAAGCCGGTTTGAACAGCATTCGGGTAAGTACGAATTCTGCCAGGGAAAAAATTTACAGGCCTTATTATCGTCCTAACAATTATGAATTTAATGATATTACAGAAAGCCTGAAAGTAGTAAATAGTTTCGGAGGCTGGACGAGCATCAATTATTTTGTTTTCCCCGGAATGACAGATAGTGTAGAAGAATATGAAGCACTAAGGACTCTGATAAAATCTACCGGGTTAAAAATGATACAATGGCGCAATTTCAACATTGATCCTGATTGGTACCTTGGTAAAATAGGTATTACTGATACAGGAGAATGTATCGGCATCCGCCAGATGATGAAATTATTAAGGGAAGAATTCCCGGATTTAAAATTTGGTTATTTCAATCCTTCCATAGAAAGGATAAAAGGAAATTTTGAGATGGATTATGCAAAGTAAAAATTGTAATATTTTTAAATCTTTTTTAGTTACTCTCTTAAAGTGTGAAAAAGAAATCTGCAATATTTGTTTACTGAGATTCCCTATTAAGAAAAAGAAAAGATTAGATTAAATCTAAAACCTGATACCACATCTCTCACCCTTAACAAAATAAATTTGTTCAATGCTTCAGATTTTATTGATAGAAGACGATCAAAGAGTATCCGAATTAATAAAAAGAAGTTTGGAAGAGCAGGGATTTGCTGTATCCATTGCTTTTGACGGTGATATCGGAAAGAAATTAGCATTAAATAATGACATTGACCTTCTTATTACCGACATCATTTTGCCCAAAATAAACGGGCTGGATCTTTGCAAAGAAATCCGCCAAACAAAACCCGATTTGCCAATTATAATGCTAACGGCACTGGGAACTACTGATGATAAAGTAGAAGGTTTTGATGCCGGCGCTGATGACTATTTAGTGAAGCCATTCGAAATGCGGGAATTGCTGGTTCGTATCCGCTCTTTACTAAAAAGAAAAAATCTGAATGCGAATATTGCGGGTTTTATTTTAAAAATGGCAGATCTTGAAATGAACCTGAATACCAAAATAGTGAAGCGAAATAATCTTGAAATAAACCTTACTCCAAAGGAATTCAAACTGCTGGAATATATGATGCAAAACCGTAACCGTGTTTTATCGAGAATAGAAATTGCTGAGAATGTTTGGGAAACTCATTTTGATACGGGTACTAATTTTATTGATGTCTATATGAATTACCTGAGAAAAAAAATTGACAAGGATTTTTCAAAAAAGTTAATTCATACCAAATCCGGTATGGGGTTTATTTTTAAAGAAGAATAATTCAAGACTGAAAATGTCCGTCTGATTAGATTTATTCCTGTTGATTTTTTTAACTTAACTGATAATTATTAAAGTGAAAATCAGAACAAGATTAACCTTTTTATTTACACTGATTACAGCCGGAATTCTATTGGTGTTTACTGCCATTATTTATTTTTCTGCCAGGCAAAATCGTGAAAACGAATTTTATTCTTCTCTCAAAAAAGAAGCCATTACCAAAGCCAATCTTTTTTTAAATGCAAAAGTGGATGCCACTACTTTGCAAACCATTTATAAAAATAATCGCAAAGTGATTAATGAAGTGGAGGTGGCGATTTATGATACTTCTTTTCATCTGCTTTATCACGATGCCGCGGATATTGATTTTGTAAAAGAGACACCCCAGATGGTTGATAATATTATCAATAAAAAAGAAATAAAATTTTATCGAACTGATTGGCAGGTAATTGGCATTCTGTATTATTTTGATAATAGAGATTATGTAATTACTGCCGCGAGTTACGATCAATACGGATATAGCAAGTTAAGTAGCCTCCGGAGAAGTATTTTTGTAGTTTTTATGGTCTCTGTTTTATTAATTTTTCTCGCTGCCAGATTATTTATTAAAAAGATTTTTGCACCGTTAATAGAAATGACCAGTAAAGCAAAAACGATCTCCGCTACTAATCTCGATTTAAGATTAAAAACCAATAACAGCAAAGACGAACTCTCCCAATTGGCCAACACATTTAATGAAATGCTCAACCGGCTCGAAAATTCTTTTGATGCACAAAAAAATTTTGTAGCTAATATATCGCACGAATTGCGAACCCCACTCTCTGCAATGATTACAGAATTAGAATTATCACAATTCAAAGAGAGAAGTATCGCAGAATACAAAACTGTTATCAGGCATTCATTGTCAGATGCGAAAAAATTAGCGAGGCTTTCTAATAGTTTGCTTGATTTTGCCAAAGCAAGCTATGACCCATCGGAAATCAATTTTTCAATCACACGTTTAGACGAATTGTTGCTCGATGCACAATTGCAGGTGCAGAAAGCAAATCCTGAATATGATATTGATATTTTGTTTGAAAAGGAATTTGATAATGATGATCTGATCTCCGTAAATGGGAATGCTTATCTTCTGAAAACTGCGTTTGTAAACCTCATGGAAAATGCCTGCAAATTTTCACAAAATAAACATTGTACTGTTTCTATTTCATATGAAAGCGAAAACGTGATTTTAAAATTCACCGATAAGGGATCAGGAATTGAAGAAGAAGATTTGCACCATATTTTTACCGCTTTTTATCGTGGTAAAAACAAGGAATTTGCCGATGGGAATGGAATAGGATTATCTTTGACACAAAAAATTGTGACATTACATAAAGGGAAAATTTCTGTTCAATCAAAAATGAATGAAGGAACGATATTTGAATTAGAACTGCCACATTTGTAGGGACAGGTAGCGACTTGTCCCTGCATACTAATAAAATTCTAATTTTTTTCTAAACCATCTCTAACAACTTTTTCAAATGCGCCATCTTACTTTTGCACTCAATAAATAATTATCACATGGACGCAGGCCCAGATTCTACTTTTCAATTTACTAATTAACGCCCGTCAACTTTCATAATTTTGTTATGCCGGTTTACAGACACAAAATCAGAGTTATGTACAAGATATTCAACTTTACAAAAAAAACTTTCCGTAATCAATCTGATAATAATTATCCCATAGGAATGGATAAAACACCAACTATTTTGTTTGGTTTAGACAAAAAAATAGGCATTAACCATACCATAGTAAACGAACAAATATTCTGGAAACGGGATTATCGTCTGATAAAAAAAAGACGGGATCACCGTCCTGTGCAGAGCTTTTAATTTAAAAAAATCAGAACATGAAAAATTTTAAGAATTGGTTCAATGCTTTTTCGCTGGTGTTATTGTTTACAATTATTATGGATCTCATTGTTAACACACAAAGACATTCAATTAATGGCAAAAAAACCGCGATGATTATTATCACGCTCTCTGTTTTGCTATGTGCACTTATTATAAGAAACCTGTTTATTTTAAAAAGGGGGGAAAAAAAAGATGATAAAAGAAGCAGCAGCAAAGATTATAAAGCGCATTCCTTTTACAAGTGAAAATTTATCAATAGGATTGAATGCTACTGCCGCCGGCAGGCTGAAGAGTGCAGCAAAGGGTGACAGAAATTTTTATTTTTCTATGCTAGAAAGCAAAGAAACAGGGCTGTCGTATGAGGAAGTCCATGAAAGGCAAAAAACGGCTGGGTTAAACGAGATAGCACATGAAAAAGCGCCAGCATGGTATATCCAGTTTTTGGAAGCATTCATCAATCCGTTCATCGGTGTATTGATCGTCATTGCGGTGATCTCATTAATAACAGATGTGCTTACTGCAGCTCCTGCCGATCGCGATTACAAAACTGTAATCGTAGTTTCCATCATGGTTTTACTGAGTTCTTTTTTGCGTTTCTGGCAGGAGTTCAGAAGTAATAAAGCGGCAGAACAATTGAAGAGTATGGTAAAGACAACTACATTGGTTTTGCGGGAATCGCTTGGCAAAAAAGAAATTGATATTAAAGAAATTGTGCCCGGCGATATTGTGTTTCTTTCTGCCGGAGATATGATTCCCGCCGATTGCCGCATCATGCAATCCAAAGATTTATTTATAAGCCAGGCTATGCTCACTGGCGAAGCGTTGCCTATGGAAAAAAGAGAATTGAATGTGCCCGACGCGGATACAAAATCACCTTTGGAATTAGAGAACATTTGTTTTATGGGCACCAATGTGGTGAGTGGTTCAGCGGCTGTGATTGTAGTAAATACTGGCAACGAAACTTATTTTGGCTCTATCAGTAAATCGCTTACAGGCAAGCGTGCAGAAACAAGTTTTGATAAAGGCGTGAATAGTGTAAGCTGGTTGCTCATCCGGTTTATGCTGGTGATGGTGCCGCTTGTTTTTTTAATTAATGGTTTTCTAAAACATGATTGGCTGGAAGCTTTGCTTTTTGCGATTGCCATTGCCGTGGGCTTAACTCCTGAGATGCTACCAATGATTGTTACGGCCAATCTTGCAAAAGGCGCCATAAATATGAGCAAAAGAAAAGTGATTGTAAAACGTCTGAATGCCATTCAAAATATTGGAGCGATGGATATTCTTTGCACCGATAAAACAGGTACTCTTACTTTAGATAAAATTGTATTGGAACGGCATCTCAATATTTTTGGCGACCAGGATGAAGAAGTATTGAAATGGGCTTACCTGAATAGTTTTCATCAAACAGGATTAAAGAATTTGTTGGACATGGCGGTACTGGAGCATGTGGAAGTTCATCAACATTTAAAAGCGGATCAAAACTTTTTAAAAGTAGATGAAATTCCTTTTGACTTTGGCCGCAGGCGCATGTCTGTGATTCTGAAACAACGTAATGGAAAACATTTGTTGATCTGCAAAGGGGCCGTAGAAGAAATGCTGGGTTTGTGCAACTATGCTTTTGACCCCGGCGATGATAAGCAATTACATATCGAAAACGATAGAGTAATTCCGATGGGTTCAAAGATGCGTGATATCGTTCTAAACACTTCTAAAAAATTAAATGAAGAAGGGCTGAGAGTTTTATTGGTCGCCATCAGGGAGTTTGATAACAGGGCTTTGACCTATTCTGTTGCCGATGAGAGAGATATGATCCTGACAGGATTTATTGGCTTTCTCGACCCTGCAAAACCGTCTGCAAAGCCAGCTATTGAAGAGTTACATAAATTAGGCATCGGGATAAAAGTATTGACAGGCGACAATGAAATTGTAACAAAAAAAATATGCAAAGATGTAGGAATACCTGTCAACAACATTGTATTGGGAAATGAATTGGAAAAAATAACTGATGACGAATTGACAGCGAGAATAGATGATATCAGCATTTTTGCCAAGCTAAGTCCTGCACAAAAAAGTCGTGTAGTTAAAGTGCTACAGGCACAAGGACATACCGTTGGTTTTATGGGAGATGGCATTAACGATGCAGGCGCATTGCGCGATGCGGATGTTGGAATTTCCGTAGATACTGCTACCGATATTGCTAAAGAAAGTGCAGATATTATTTTATTGGAGAAAGATTTAATGGTGCTACGTAAAGGCGTAATATACGGAAGAAGGACTTTTGGCAATATTATCAAATATATCAAAATGACTGCCAGCAGCAACTTTGGTAATATGTTCAGCATGTTGGGCGCCAGTGCCTTCCTACCTTTCCTTCCAATGCTTCCTATTCAGATTTTAGTTAATAATCTTTTATACGATATTTCTCAAACCTCTATTCCCTGGGATACCATGGATAAAGATTACCTGGAAGAACCTAAAAAGTGGAATGCAGGGGGTATTGCAAAATTTATGGTATTTATTGGTCCTATCAGTTCCATTTTTGATTATGCAACATTTGCACTCATGTGGTTTATTTTCAAAACTAATTCGCCGGACCATCAAAGTTTATTTCAGACAGCCTGGTTTGTTGAAAGCCTGCTATCGCAAACTTTAATTGTGCACATGATAAGAACACGTAAAATTCCATTTATACAAAGTTGGGCAACGGCTCCTGTTGTAGCGCTTACATCACTTATAATGGCAATAGCTATTATGATTCCTTTTTCTCCTTTAGCTGCATCTTTTAAAATGGTAGCGTTGCCGATCAGTTTTTTCCCATGGCTTTTGGCAATATTGATAAGCTATTGTGCATTGACACAGATAGTAAAAGTTTGGTTTATAAAAAAGTTTAATCAATGGTTGTAAATGATTCAAGGTAAATACTGAAAATAAAAAGTTTTCTACCGGAATGAAATAGCTTTTTTAAGAATATAATTTTAGAGAATTATCATTTAAAATTTTTATAGCACACTAAAATTTATGAAAATACTATTTCCATTATTGTAGTAAAAACAAAAAAATAAGTTGAAATTTTAAGGCAATTGCTATGAAAAAAATTATTATTCTTTCTCTTCTTTATTTATTTAAATCGCCATTTGCTTGGGCTCAAACCAATGTAGATAGTACAAAGGAAACAAAATGGACCAAACATTTTCAACTTACCGTTATTTCGCAAAATCATTTGGCCTTTAGAGCTCTTTATAGCGGCAGAAATAGTTTATCTGATAGTTCAGAATGGGGCGCTACCAGTATTACTTCTACATTATTTTTGGGAAGAAAATTATGGAGAGGAGGTGCCTTTTATTTTAATCCGGAAATTTCAGGAGGCCAGGGTTTGAGTTATTCTCAGGGAGTTGCAGGAGCTTTAAACGGTGAAACATATCGCGTAGGAAATCCTGCGCCAGGGTTATTTATTGCCCGGGCTTACATTCAACAACAAATTCCGTTGGACAATTCTTCATTTGAAGATGAAGATGATGATGTGAACCAAATAAAAGATATAGTGCCCGCAAATCGAATTACAATAAGTGCCGGAAAATTTGCCATCAGTGATTTTTATGATGATAATAAATATAGTCATGATCCAAGAACACAATTTATGAACTGGTCACTTATGTCGAATGGTGCGTGGGATTATCCTGCCAACACAAGAGGTTATACATTTGGAATTGTAACTGAATTAATTAAACCAAAATGGGCATTAAGGTTCTCCAGCGTAGCAGTTCCTAAAATTGCCAATGCGCCTGAAATGGAGTATAAAATTACAAAAGCACATTCTGAAACGATCGAGTTTGAAAGAAAAATAGTTTTAAATAAAAGGTCCGGGGATATTTGTTTCTTTATTTCAGATACCCATTCCAGGGCACCTTCATATTCTGAAGGATTGAAAGCAATAGCTGATAATGACACTTATCTTTTAAATGTTATTTCTGGTAAAGCAGAAGGGGATGTTTATGGTGGCAAAAAGTTTGGATTAGGTTTTAGTGCAGACCAGGAATTGAATAATGAGCTTGGTATTTTTATGCGAGCCGGTTGGAATGACGGGAGAGACGTAACGTGGGCATTTACAGAAATTGACCAAACTCTCAGCGTGGGAATTTCTTTAAAAGGTATCAGGTGGCATAGACCTTCAGATGTTTTTGGGATTGCTTCGGTAATTAATGGCATCTCAGTTCCTCACAGGGATTTCCTGGCAGCAGGTGGTTATGGTTTTATAATTGGGGATGGCAAACTGAATTATGGGCACGAAGGAATTATTGAAACATATTACAATGCATTTCTTTCGAAATTTTTCTGGCTTACATTAGATTATCAATTTGTAAATAATCCGGCTTATAATAAAGATAGGGGGCCTGTAAATGCATTCGCTGTAAGAGGGCATGTAGCGTTTTAGTATTCACCAAAACAATCAAATGAAATTACTGAAAATTGACGGAGATTTTTTCCACAAAATGTTATTGATTATCATTACTTTCTTATTTATGAACTACCTGGTAAATCGCATTCAAAAGTGAATTATTTCCCGGAGCATCACCCAGTAATTGCCAAATCATTACGCCACCCCCTTTTTGCATAGCCAACTCTGTTTTCTTTTTTATAGTAGCCAAATTATTATAGTACATCACTACATCGCCAGGCAAATTCAAAGTATCCGACAATTCGCTGTTTGGGTAAAGCGAGACAATCTGACTGTAATTCATACTCACTACTGGGGAATTATCTTTGCCAAAACCATATCCATAAAATGGAAGACCAAGCACTAATTTCTCTTTAGGAATTCCTCTTGTATTATGCCAATAGTCCAAATCATCAACAGCCATAGAATAGGTTGAAGGATCGCCGGGATCCTGCGGGCGCCATGGTCCTGTATTATCGTAAGACATGATATTCACAAAATCAAATTGCTTCAAAGCCTTGTCTGGAAGTTGATCTTTATAAGCAGTAGCAATCGCGGCAGTAATTAATTTTTTCTCTTGCCTGAGAGCTGCAGCTAATCCCACCACAAACTTTGTGTAGTTTTTATCTATATCATCTCCTTCTATGTCCACGTCAACTCCATCCAGATCATATCTCTTTACTAAAGAAACCAAATTATCAATAAACCCTCTCCTGTTTTTATTATCCAGCAAGACAGAGAAATAGGGATGAGGCCCACCGCCGCCAATAGATGCAAGTACTTTTACATTTTTTTGATGTGCTTTTTTTATGAGCGTGTCAATGGCGAGATCATTCCTGAAATTTCCTGCTGAATCAGGGTTGATAAAAGCAATATTTAAATGAGTGATCTTATTTAAGAAAAGATAAGAAGAATCAGAATGAACAGTATCTCTTACAGCAGTATATAAAAAATAATAGCCTACTATTTTAAAAGATGATATTCCTGTCTTATTTTCTTTTTGGCTATTTACAGATAAGGAAATAAATAAAAAAAACAAAATTGAAAAAGACAATTTAATTCTCATCCACTCAATATTTTAGATATTCAAATCTATACATTTATTATATAATTTTCATCCTGTAAAAAAAAATTATAGAGACAAAACTCCTCATCATATGTTTGAAGCAGATAAAAAAAGGAACTTATACAGAAAATAATCTATGGTTGAAAATTTTAAATGTCTTTTTAAATTTATCCAGAAAATCTATCCGTCTTTCAGCCTGAAAATAATTGCAAAAATCAAAGCAACTATAAAGGCAACCGTAAATAGCATCGCCATATATTTTATCTGAATCAATAAAGGGGGCGCTCCCATTTCTTTTAGTTCCGGAGGCTCGGGAAACTTTTCTTCATCATATTCCATGATAATTTATTTTTGAATATTTAAATAAATAATTATGCCAGAATAGGTTAAGAAAGGGTACAAAAATCAAATATTCCCATTATCGCAATGATTTAAATATTTGAATAATTACAATCCCAAACGGGAAGAATAATAAAATTACTTTGATTTTGAAATAGTACGAATTGAAACAAGTATTCAGACAGAAAGAAATATCAATGCTACTAATATTTTATTTTGCCTTGTCATTATTAAAGCATTCGAATGCAGTGTAAACAGCTCTGTGCAAAATAGTGCCATGATTCTCATTAGGAAAATATTGAAAATGAATGATTAAATTTTTTTGATGATCCTTTTGCAAAATGCTTATTAGTCTTTCTGCATCATCTTTCATTAATTTTCCTTCATTACCTACCCCAACGTAGATAGATGTATGTTGCGTAAGATCCTTCTTTTGAAATTTAGGCTCTGCCGTTAATAATGATTCATTATTCCACCATAGACTGGGGCTGACCATTATATAATTTGTAAATAATTCTGGCTTTTCAAAAAGTATCTGAGGGGCTAAAAGTGCCCCCAACAATTGCCCGATAATAGTTTTGGAGGAATTGGTTTTATAATCTTTTTCGATAAAAGGCTTAATTCATTCTCAATAAATGAAATAAATATTTGTGAACCGCCTGAAGTGGGAGAATGATACCTATTTTCATTTTAAAAAAACATTTTTATATTATTATTTAATCGAAGCCAATTTAAACAATGTTTATATCTTTAAAAAAACTAAAATCACGTGGAAGTGGAATTCGAAACGTTTGAACATTCTGATATGCGATCCTTAGCAGATCTGCAACCTGAAGGTTGGGGAGACATCACTCCTGCTTATCAATTTTATGTTACTTCGCGATTTTGTTTTCCATTAAAAGTAATTATTGATAATAAAATAATTGGAATAGGTGCGGCTATCATTCACAATGAGGTAGCATGGTTAGGGCAGATCATCGTTCATCCTGATTTCAGGAATAGAGGGATTGGCAAAAAGATTTCCCAGGCACTTGTTGATCTGTGCAAAGCAAAACATTGTGAAACTATTTATCTCATTGCAACTGATCTTGGAGCTCCCATTTATGAAAGCATTGGATTTGAAACGGAAACCGAATATTTATTTTTTAAAGACATTAAAATTGGTTCGGAATTTTCAACTTCCCAATTCATAGTGCCATTTGAAGAAAAATACCGTGAACAAATAATAGCCATGGATAAAACCATTTCCGGAGAAAACCGTGTTCATCATCTTGAACCACATTTTTCGAGAAGTTATCTTTTTAAAGAAGGTGAAAAAACAGAAGGTTATTTAGTCCCAACTTTGGGAGAAGGTTTAATAATTGCCAATAATTATAAAGCGGGTATTGAAATGATGAAATTCCGATTCATGAATAAAGAAAATGCCAATCTTCCAGTTGATAATTCTGAAGCGATAAAATTTTTGCATGACAATAATATTAATGAATACAGAAGCGCCAAAAGGATGAGACTCGGAATTGAAAGGAAGTGGCAGCCTGCAAATATTTATAATAGAATTGGTGGAAATTTAGGTTGATCCAAAAAGGAATCGTGTTTATTTATTCGTTTGCTGAGCTAAAAAATCACTTCATCCGGTAATTAGACTTTAACTTAGTTTTTAACCTACCAATAATATCTTTAAACATTATTTCATTCAGACGAACTTAAAAGCTTTTTTACCATTGACTCAACTGAGATTGAGTCCTAGCCTTGAACGAATATTTATTTCACAAGCGTGCAAAAAGACCTGTGTTACCGGATAGTAAGAATGAAGATTTTAAGGAAATTGATTTCAAATCGCTTTTCCATAAAAAAATTATCATGATAAAATTCTATTTTTTTCTTTTTGCGATCTTACTGCTCGGTAACGTTAAAGCACAATCACATTATTCCACTTTTACACTGGAAGGGAATATAAATATTGATACAGGCAAAATGTTATTATTGTCGTTTTGTGAGTTCTATCCGCATAGCAAAAGTACCTATGAAACGAAAATTGTGAATGGCAAATTCAGATTTACAGATTCTATTTTATATCCTGCCGCTTTTCGGTTACTGGGAAATATAGGACCTGACAAAAGATACTTGTCTGATATTTTTTTTGTTGACAGCGGAATACAAAAAATTACTTGCCATATGGACTCCATAAGAGAAACACCTGCAATTGAGAATGCGAGCATGAGAGAATTCAGGGGTGTCTACCAGGAATCTTATCTTCCCGTCAAGAATGCATTTTCCAATTATTACCATAAAAGGGACAGCCTAAATCACAAATACAATCATAAGTTTCCTCTTGACATTTCAGCTTATCTTTCAGATGAATTTGATTCTGTACTTAAATATCGCAGTATCGTTTTATTAGGCTATGTAAAGGAACATCCTGATTCCTATGTAGCTTTATGGAATTTGATCGGTTGGTTCGGATTTGGTTATGAGCCTATCTACGATTCGATATATGATCAATTTTCAATCGCAATAAAAAATACTTGGACAGGAAAAGAATTGGCTAAAAATTTACACGCGGCATCAATTGTAAGCATAGGAAAGAAGTTTCCTCATTTTTTATTTTTAAACACAAAAAACAAAAAAGAAGTATTATCAATTGATCCTCACAAAAAATATACCCTGATCGATTATTGGTTCAGTCACTGTGGGCCGTGTATTGGTGAGTTTCCTGAATTGAAAAGCTTATTTGAAAAATATCATGATAAAGGATTTGACATTAAGGGAATTTCTGTGGATAATAAGGAAAATACGAATGCCTGGAAAGATGTTATCAAACAATATCATCTTCCCTGGAAACAATATCTTGATCTGAATCATTATGAGGCGGGTAAACTGCATATAGATGCATTCCCGACAAATTTTCTATTAAATGAAAAAGGAGAAATTATCGCAAAGAATATCGAACCGGATCAGTTGAAAAAATTATTGGATGATAATTTGGAAATAAAATTCCCAAGCAAAGCTACCTACCCTATCCGATAAATTAACGGCCTTCATTTATCTTATCGCATTTTTAATATATTTTATCCAGGTATTGATAAAATAGGCATTATCCACATTATTTATTTTTGAATCACATAGATGCATCGTTATCCTTATGTCATCGCAGGTAGAAATGAGTACATAATCAAGACGTTCTCCATTTGCCAGTTCAATGGCCTCACCGGAAAACCTGACGCAACCCATAGAATATTCTTTGGCTTTTCCTATTATTTTTTTTGAGGATAATCTCCTGGAAATTTCTGTCAGGGCTTCTATGAATTTTCCAATATCTTTTTTTTCTACCGGGAAGAAACCTTTGAATTTATCTATAAGAGTTATCGTATTACTATAAAATGCAGGTTGAGAAATAGCCTTATCCAACAAAATATATTTTTGTGCCATACTTTGATCTGCGACACATATAAAAAGAAATATAAAAATAAATTTCATAAAAATTGACCATTATTTATGTTGGTAAAAGACACCCCTAAGTGAAATTGAAAATGAATAAGTGTACGGTAGAGAATTTACCGGAATCAGAATACTGGCGTATTGTCCATATTTTTCCCCGGCTTTTGTTGGTTTTAACTTCCTTGGTAAAAGGAATCTCACCAGGTATTTTTTTATAAATATCCTGGGTTTGGTTTTTAGTAACGGAAACTTTCTTTATTTCTATTCTTAAACCGGTAATTACTTTTTTCATCTATATTGCTTACACCAAAACCTTGCCATTACATTAATTGCTTTGCTTCATAATTAATTGCTTCATGGACTACATTATTCAAGGCTGCGCCGGAGTTATTAATTAAATAATCTATAATGTGTTTATTAAGGTCCATAGCGGTAGCATGGGAAGGAAGCGCAGAGGCTAGTTGATTTACCACATATATATTCTGCTCTTTCAGATTATTAACAGCGCGCCAAACTTCCGGCGAAACATATATCTGCTGACTCAAATTATATTCGTATTCCTGCTTTATGGATTCTATCAGGGATATCTGCATTTGCCTGCATGATAGCCCGGAATTATTGATACGCGATAATAAATTCTGAAGAGAAATTCTTTCGGTAAGCAATGTAATCCTTTCGTAAGCCTGCAGGCGCAGTTTTAATGTTTCAGGGTCATTTTCTTTTCTTTCAGCCATCACCTTCTTCATGTTTGAAAGTTCAGTCAATACCCAAACAAAGGCTAATAGAAGTACAAGTAAAAAAATTACAATTATGGTTTCAAATGTTGACATATCTATAATTTATAAGCAAAAATAATCATTCCCTCAGGAAAGGTTGTAATTTCGTAAAAGTGTAAATTAATATCAGATTTATACTGAATAGAAATTAAAACGAATTTCATTAATAATTAGTGTAAATAATTGTAAAAAATATGGAAATAATCAATAAACCCCCGGTTTCTTTAACCGAATCTGCTGTAAATGAAATAAAAAGGCTGATGAATCAAAATGACAACCAGGGTAAATATTTGCGCATTGGAGTTAAAGGAGGCGGATGTTCGGGTATGTCTTATCTATTAGGTTTTGAGAATAAAACAGAAAAAGATGAAATATATGATATCGATGATATTTCGTGTATTATCAATCCGGCTCATTTAATTTACCTGCACAACATGGAAATTAACTGGCAAGGAGGCTTGAATGCCAGGGGGTTTAGTTTTAATAATCCCAATGCCAGTAAAACCTGCGGCTGTGGAAGTTCTTTTGGAGTGTAGGTTTGCGGCAGACATCATCTACCTGTTTTCGTAATACCCGTTGGAAAGGATGACAAAAACGAACAGAAATATTACAAATAACTTTTTAGAAAATCAGGGATGCTGTTTTTGTTTTCAGTAAACAAATCTGCTCCCACCAGCTAAAATATTTCAGATTATCTTCCAAAAAGACATCAATTTTCAATTCATAAAAAAACCGGTAATTCTTACATTACCGGTTTCCAAATTGTAAACTTATTTTGATTGCACCATCCTGGCTCTTAGCGCCTTCTTTTTTTCAGATTTGATACGTGCGGTACCTAATGGCTTGTCTTTGGCAAACTCAATAAGTATTGGTGCAGCTACAAAAATAGAAGAGTAAGTTCCCGTTACCACACCTATCAGCATACAGAAAGAAAATCCACGGGTTACTTCGCCGCCGAAAATAAACAATGCAAGCAAAGTAATAAATACCGTTACCGAGGTCATTATCGTTCTGCTCAACGTGTCATTGATTGCCCGGTTGATAATGCTTTCTTTAGAAGCCCCTTTCATATTATGACTGTCCTCTCGTATTCTATCAAACACAATTACCGTATCATTCATCGAGAATCCGACGACCGTAAGGACTGCCGCAATAAAATGCTGATCAATTTCCAACGGAAACGGCACAATATGTTTAAAGAAAGAGAAAACGATAAGCGCCACGAATACGTCGTGCAGCAATGAAATAATAGTACCTACTGAATACCGCCAATCCCTAAATCGAAGAAAAATGTAAATAATAATAGCAAAAATGGCAAAAATAACCGCTTTAATAGCACCTCTTTCCAGATCCTTTGAAATTATCGGTTGTACCACCTGCGAACTTTGAATGTAATTTTTAGCAAATTCAGGCTCTGTAATGGTAGCTGGTAATTGTGATTTTAATCCCTGGTATAGCCTCGCTTGAACTGCACTATCAGCATTATTCACACCTATCAGGTAGGAAGTAGTAATAGCCAGATGCTTATCATCCCCTACTGTTTTTATGACCGGGAAATCCCCGTCAAAAGCAAGATGCAGGGGATTACGAATAGAGTTAATGTTCACATCATGATCAAACTGTACGGTATAACTTCTACCACCTTTGAATTCAACTCCTTCCTCAAAGCCATTAAAGAAAGAACCTACTCCAAAAATTAATACAAAAATGGAAATAAAATACGCTACTTTCCGGTATTCAATAAACTTATATTTAGCATGCTGGAATATCTTCTTTGAAAATTTAGTGAAATAAATAAAATGTCTGTCTTTTTTGGACATCCATAAATCGGTAACAAGCCTCGAAATTAAAATTCCGCAAAAAAGTGAAAGTGTAATACCCAACATCTGCGTAGTTGCAAATCCAAGCACAGGCCCTAAACCGAAATAAAATAAAATAGCGGCAGTTAAAAATACGGTAACGTGAGCATCAATTACCGGAGCATAAGACCGGATATAGCCATCATGAACCGCCAAATGGTGGCTTTTTCCACGTGCCAGCTCTTCTTTTATCCTTTCAAAAATAATTACATTGGTATCCACTGCCATACCGATGGTAAGCACAAGTCCTGCAATACCCGCAGCAGTTAACGTAGCGCCCAAAGCGCTTAAAATCCCAATAGTAAATAAGAGGTTTAATATCAATGCAATGTTGGCAATCCATCCAGCCGTATTATAATAAATCAACATTAATATGAAAATGACAAGAAAGGAAATAACGAAGGCCAACATACCACCATGCACAGCTTTCTCTCCAAGAGTAGGTCCTACTATTTGCTCCTGGACAATTTTTGCGGGAGCGTCAATTTTACCAATTTTTAAAATGCTCGCCAGGTCTTGAGCCTGCTGTACTGTAAAGTTGCCGCTTATCTCTGAATTTCCCCCTTCAATGGGACCATTTACATTAGGAGCGCTATAAACTATATTATCCAAAACAATAGCAATAGGCCTGTTGACATTAGCAGTTGTCATTTTCCCCCAGATACGGCTACCGGTAGGTGTCATGGTCATTTTAATGGCGGGTCGTCCATGTTCATCATAATCTGCTTTGGAATCCTCAACTCCTTCACCTTCCAATTCTGCTTTGTCAGTTCCGGGAATTGTTTTTATGGCATATAATTCAAAATATCTTTGTCCTGTTTTATCATTTTTTTGTTCAAGGCCATACAAAAATTTAATGTTGGGAGGAAAATTATTCATCACCACATTCATGCTCAGGTATCTATTGGCCAGGGTAGTATCTTTCGCTTCTACTGTTGCGATAGCAGGGTAATATTCTGTTTTCCCATCTGTGCCCTGCTGGGGGCCGATGAAATGAATAACACTCGCCAATGGATGCTCATTAGCCAGTAATTTTGCTGAATCGGCTGAGGAATTTTTTAAAGAATCTATAGATACTCCACTGATATATTCAGCGAGCGCTTTATCTGCATCATCAATATTCTTTCCAATTTCTCCAATATTATATACTGCCCAGAATTGCAGATGAGCAGAAGCCTCAAGTAAATTTCTTACCCTTTCCGGATTTTGAACCCCAGCTAATTCTACATTGATAATACCCTTATTGACATCAAGGTTAATAGAAGGCTGTGCTACCCCAAACTGATCAATACGTTTTTGGAGTACTTTGTAAGTTTGACTAATGGCAGTTTTAGAAGTAGCTTGCAAATCATTTAAAACTTGCTGATCGTTTTCAGTAATCTTTATCGATTTTCCTGCGCCGGCAAATATTTCGGAAAGATTGGTTCCGGGATTTTGCTGTTTAAAAGCCTGTCCGAATAAAGTAATAAAATCCTCATTGCTGTTCAGCTTTTCATTATTGGCCGTTCCAAGTGCTTTTAATAACCGGGGGTCTTTAGGGTTATTACTCAATGATTTTAGTAACCCATCAAGGCTTACATTTAAAGTAACAGCCATACCTCCCTGGAGATCGAGGCCAAGACTTAGTTCATTTTCTTTACATTTTTGATAAGTAGTTCCTAACAAAGGATATATCTTATCATCCCTCGTACTATCAAGATAATGAGCAAATGTTTTTTGAACCAGTTCATCTTTTGCATCACCAGAAATGCCCGGATGGCTTCGGGTAACAAATCTTATTGCCTTGGCTTTCATTTCATTCTCATGACTGTTAACCACCCAGGTAAAAGAAAGTTGATAAACAGAGATGAGGATAAGCATTATGGCAAAGAACCACACCAAACCTTTCAGTTTCATATCGTAATTTAATTTTTAGAAGTTTGCAAAGATAGGGGATTGAAGTGAAATTTATTTGAGATTGTCAATCTCAAATAAATTCTCAAAAATCCAATACAATGCGATGGTCATATAATCTTATCTATCTTATCTATTGGGATTCCTTAACTATCTTTTGAACCACTGCCCTGTCAGTATATTGAAGCTTCAGAAAATAGACTCCGGCAGGTGCATTTCCCAAATCCACCGGCATTTCGGTATAACCGTTTCCGTTATATTCTTTAGACCAGATCAATTGCCCAACGGAATTATAAATATGTGCACTTTGTAAAGTAACCGGAACCTGGTAATTCCTGATAATAAATTGTTGCGTGAAAGGATTGGGATAAATTAAATATCCCTGCTGTTTTAATCGTGCAGGAACTGTAATTCCATAAATATTGATATTATCAATATAAAGATCATTCTGTTGATTGCTCTTTGCCACAAAATAAACCTGGAAATCCTGGGAACCAAGGTAATTAGACAAATTTATGTTTACATGCGCCCATTCATTGGCCGTAGGTACAAATTCAGTTCCCGGTGAATTAGAAGCAGTTTGCAAATTGGTTCCCCAATTTTTCCAGATAGTTGTAAAAGTTTGCCCGCAATCGGTTGTTACCTGTAGTTCCAAAGTATCCGATAAACCCGCTAAAATCCCTGTAGCATATGCATAATCAAAAGAAACATACATGGAATCATAAGCTGGGGTGCCCGAAATAACCGAAGAAATAAAATCATTAGTAGTTCCTGCTTCGGTTGATTCAAAATTCTTTATTACCATTGACGCAGATCCGGTTTTGGCGGCAGCAGTGCTTCTCTCCCATGTGATTCCTCCACCAGGATTTTCTATCGCCCACGTCGGTGGCGGGAAAACTGCGTCTTCAAATCCTTCACTATCGGGCGGATTTATAGTTCCTAATACAAAAAACGATTTTCTGATCGTATCATTTAAAACATTTTCATCTCCTGTGCCATCTGAGGATATTGGATTTGCGCTGTAAACAGTAATTACATGTTGTCCTAATGTAGGCGTAAATGTATTTAATGGAACATTCATTTGTGCGTCCGGAGCCAGGGAAACCCCGGTAACAATAGTTTGTAAAGGCGCTCCATTGTCTATCATATACGAAACATTAAAGCCTGTAATAGTTGAGAATCCCACGTTTTTAACGATTGCTACCGGAATGTTAGGTTCTACGCAGTCTGTTGTGGATGGAGGATTAACAGTTGTTACCATAATATCTCTTGATTTTTCCTGGCTGATATTAATGTTATCAAGATAAATATTATTCCCATAATCGCTGATATTTCTAAAGGCAACAATAATATTTCCGCCATTTAAAATGGGTCCATCAACCGTTATTTTTTGTGTTTCCCAATCGCCCGGAGCCGGGTTCAGATACGCATCGGAAGAAGACCCTGCGGTAGCAAGGGCTGCGCCGCCTTTATTAAAATAAGTAGTAAATGTAGCGCCGCAATCATTGGAAACCAATACCTGCAAACTGTCATTATATGCGGGATCAGGATAATTTTTATTGGCAAGATCAAAACTGATTACAACCGGATCAGTGCCTGACAAAAGAAGTTTTGGAGTACGGATTTCATCTATTTGCCCGGTAACATTATTATCATAATTATCAATAAAAATGGAATGTGCACTGTTATTTCCAGGAATAGTAGTTTGCCATGTATTATTATTATCAGGATTAATGATACTCCATCCTGACGGTGGAAAAGTTCCGCTCTCAAAACCTTCCGAAACTGGCAACGGCATAGGATTTGAAACGGTAAAAGGTACAGATAAAGTATCATTGGAAGGAACCTGATCTGCACCAATCCCATTTACATTTGAACTAAAAAATTTGAAAGTGGAAGTGCCGGTGCTAACTAAAACTGAAGGGAAACTTACCATTTGAGTTGCGTCAGTTGATAAATTTGGATTTAGATTTATCGTAACAGGCGAACCTCCGTTTAATGTGTAACCCACAGTTATAGATGTAATCGTATTTAATCCTTTATTTTGAATAAGTACTTCGGGAGTAATATTTCCTGCACATGTTAGGGCAGATGGGTGATAAATAGAATTGCAACCTGAATTTTCGTAACCTCCTGGATTAATCGGTAATATAGGTGAAGCATCTCTCGTAACCGCACCTGTAGGTGGAGTTGCACCCAATGAAGTTTCAAGCCCGGTTCTATAGGTTTCAAGAACATATTCCATTCTTGCTACTTGTTTTTTGGTAAACATGCTATAGCAATCATCCATTGTATAATCCATGAAATCCTGGTATATAATTCCCGGAGCTGCAGTAGAACATGCATCGGTAACGGTTCCCGAAGGGCAATTGGTTGTTGCGATAGCCTGGTTGGGCGTATCTCCTATATCCAAAGCTGTATTGCCTTGTCCATCCGGATTATATAGCGATAAAGGTAAAGTATAAGTAGATCCTTCATCTGTCAATGCACGAAAATCATCTCCTGAACATTTATTGGCGTCATTTTCATCATCACCCCATATATGAAACAGCCCAAAATAATGCCCCATTTCATGAACAACAGTACGGGCTTTATTATATTCACTGATATTACAGTTGCTGATACCAAAACTTACCACATTACAAAAGATACCATCATCTGCCGGAACACCGCTGCCGGGAATTTGTGTATAGCCTAATATACCTGTTGATTCACCGGAGCCATTGCCAACCCAGATATTAGCATAAGAAGTAGGATCCCAAGCATCAGCGCCACCCAGTGCAGTTCTCTTAATAGAATCTACAATATTAGCGGGATCAGAATTTGTGGAACTTGAAACTCTATCTATGCCATTAGTAAGTGCTCCGGAAGGGGTCCTTTTTGCCAGCACAAATTGTATCATAGAATGGCCCCTTACAGTCTCAAAAGCTGCAGGAACATTGGTACTGTCTGCATTCAGTCCTGCAAAGTCAGTATTCAATTCATCAATTTGCGATTGTACTACAGAATCTGTAATTACATAAGGATTGGGAAGTATGATGTGAAATACAACAGGAATATAAACAATACTTTGCAAACGTTGAGGCACTCTCAACATATTTGCAGAAGGCATTTCTTTAGCCAGTTTTTCTGCCAGTAATTTTCTTTCGGGAAATACTTTGAACAACATCTGTACTCTTTTCTCAGTACCGCACCTGGTATATTGGGGAATCGTTTTCCCTGGCAGGTGTTTTGGTTTTTGTTGGGCAGAGCAATTATACGTAACAAAAAATAAACCGAAAATCAAAATGAAAATTCGTTTCAAAGCAGATATTTTATTGATAGATTACTATTTAGAAGGGTTGATTATTTTCTACATGCAAAATAGGATTTTAATTTGAAATTCAGAAGATCTTATGAGGGTTACAAAACTATGATTGAAACAATTATCGCGAGATAACGAAAGAAGATTTTGGGTTGGCTGTTCCTCAATAAATAACTCATTATCTTTCGAAAACTGATGGACTTGTGAGGCATCAAGTAGCCCTGGACTTTTCAAGTCCAGGGCCCCTGAAATGTTACAATTGCTTCATTTATTTACCTGCTTTCCAGGTATTATTATCACGGTTAATATCGGGCAATTCTCCTTTAGGATCCAATACCACAGAGGTTAAGGGAGTTGTAGAATTATATTTAAAAGTCCATTCCCCGCCACGTTGCCATACATTTACCGGCAAATTAATTGTTTGAGATTTACCATTCTGTTCTGTTACTTCCACAATAACGGGTAATGCCATTTTTTGCAAATTTTCTATGGTGATCAAGGCTCCATTAGCAGGATTATCATCCACATATTTTACACCTTTCACTGCCTGGTCGAATTCCCAGGTTTTGTAAAACCATTCTTTCCAGAACCAATTAAGATTATCTCCCGCAGCATCATTCATGGTTCGGAAAAAATCAATTGGCTGTGGATGTTTAAATGCCCACCTTTTGATATAGGTTTTAAAAGCATAATCAAATCTGTTGGGGCCAATAACATCATTACGCAAAATATTTAATGCCGCTGCAGTTTTATAATAGTATTGCCCATAATCTCTAAGGCTCATCGCTTCCGGTGGAGTCATTAAAGGATCTTTCGCCCTGGTTAATGCTCCTGCCATCATACGAATACTCCGGTTGGTAGTATCTCCATATTCCCCATGATTGAACCAATTGGAAGAATAGCCATTTATAAATGTATTCAGGCCTTCATCCATCCACATATAGCGCCTTTCATTGGTACCAACAACCATCGGAAACCAGTTGTGTCCAATTTCATGGGTTACATCATGCCATAAACTGGCTCTCTTTATTCTATAACTACAGAAAACAATTCCGGGATATTCCATACCCAAAGCTACGCCGGCAACCACCACAGCAGAATTCCATGGATATTCAAAATAATCCCTGGAATAAAATTCAATGCTTTGCTTTAAATATTGTGTTGCTCTTCCATAAGCATCATAACCTTTACTTTCTTCGGGATATACGGCCATTGAAATTCCCTTTCTGCCTGAGGGGAAATTGATCCTTGCAGCATCCCATATAAATGCTTTAGAGGCAGCCCATGATACATCACGTGAGTTGTTCATTTTAAAATGCCAGGTCATCATGCCTTTTTCTTTTGGTCTTGTAGAAGGAGCCCCAATTTCATTTTCAGAAATAATGGAGACAGTACTATCACTTTTACGGGCTTCATTTAGTCTTTTTATTTCTGTAGAGGTCAGCACCTGCTGGGGATTTTGAAGATCTCCTGAACCCACAACAATCATATCAGCAGGTACCGTAATATAGTAGTCAAAGTTTCCGTAATCACAGTAAAATTCTCCCAGCCCCATATATGGTAGTACATTCCAGCCCTTTACAGCATCATACACACACATGCGCGGATACCATTGGGCTAACTGATAAATAACACCATTCTTTGTATATAATCTTCCCATACGGTCTGCACCATACTGAGGAATAGAGAAATAATAATTGACTCTTATGTCTATCTTATCTCCGTTAGGTTTAACGGTAAAGGGTAAACGTAACTGCATCCTGGTATCTGTAATTACCGGAACGATATTATATGTTTTCCCTTTGTAATTAACCAATACTGATTCGATATGATAGCCGCCTTTTTTATAACCCTTAACATCGAATCTGTCACCTGTAACAAGAGTGGTTGCCGCACCGCGCGAATCGGGTTTAAAAAGATTCTGGTCCAGTTGTAGCCACAGATAATTCAAATCATCGGGACTGTTATTGGTATAATTAATAGTAACATTTCCTCTAAGTGTTGTGTCTTTTTCGTCTAATGTTGCCCGTATAAGATAGTTCACACTGTTTTGCCAATACTTAGGACCCGGAGCTCCGTCAGCACTCCGAAACTCTGTTCCCATCTGATTGAGAAACAAGGGATCAAATACCTGGTTTTTATTATAAATAGAAACGGAATCCTGAGCGAAGACGCTTTGAGCAAAAAAAGTTCCTGCAAAAAAACAGACCAATAGGGAAATAAACTGTTTCATTTTAAATGGATTTTAAACTATAAAAGTAATGGAATAATTAATGTCATTAAAAAAATGAAAATAAGAGAATAAAAAATCAAGAATCAAAATAAATATCACTTTATAAAATTACGATATTAGCATGCCTTGCTTCAAAGATCAATAGAAGAAAGACTTGCAGTCAAACAGAAAAGCTTTTTAAAGGTTGATGGCAAATGAAATTTAGTAACCCCAATTTTTCATAGCCTTCCAATCTTCCTTAGCACATTCAATAGGAGTTTTTCCCTGGTATGATTCCTGCTCTATAATAAATTCTGTAGTACCGCCTTTTCTTTTGGCAAGATCTATTATTTCTTTTACCGGTAAAATTCCTTTCCCCAAAACAGTGCTTTCATAACCATCTCCCATCTCTCCTTCACCGGAAGATTTTATTTCATCTTTTACATGCATGCTTTCAAATCTTCCGGGATATTTTTTTATAATCTCCAATGGCCTTCCCCCTGCACCATACATATTGCCAATATCCATTTGTTGCAAAACCAGTTTGGGGTCCGTTTTTTCCAGGATAATATTATAAATCTTTTTGCCATTTAAAGAATACTTGAATTCGAAATTATGATTGTGATAGCCAAATTTTAAACCTGAACTTCTACAAAGTTCACCGCATTTATTAAAAATTTCGAGAAAGCCTACAAGGTCATCGTAATTTTTACGTAGGCTTTCGTCTAACCAGGGGCTTATCAGATATTTTTGTCCAACAGTCGCTGCATCTTCTATCGTCTGCTTCCATTTATCCGTAAAATCCTTTTTTGTAGTATCATAATCATCTGCACTCATTACAGTATGCCCGCTAGGCATTTTTAAATCAAGGCCCTCCAGTAATTTTTTGAATTCAACCGGAGAATACCCATAGAATTTCCTGTCTATATAATTGGCATGCTCTACATTTTTATATCCCATAGCCGATAATTTTTGCAAAGTGCCTGCAGGATCATTTTTCATATCGTCCCGAACTGAATAAAGCTGAAGCCCCATTATATGCGGGCCTGATGCGCGATTCAATGAGTTGACCTTAGAAAAATATTTGGGTAAAATCATGGTTCCGGCTAATGATAAAGAACCATTTTTGATAAATTTCCTTCTTGATAATTTCATAAAACTTTTTTAGATTATTAATTATTGATATGGTAAAAATAAGGAATTATAAAATGGCTTCCTGAAAGGGATTCAATCATTTGTTGGCTAGCAAACAGAAGTTTAGTTCCGAAAATTCTTAATCCTGTAACACAATTTTTAAATCCCCGGTGTGAATACTTTGGCTAAACATCAGCTTGCCTTTATTATCACTTTTACTTTTTTTCAATAAGGCGCCATCTGCATAAATTAAATAAAAACGTCCTAGTAATAGATGGTTCAAAACATAAGTAATAGAAAAAGATGCATCCGGCGAAGTTTGTTTCCAAATGATTTGTTTAGGGTTACATTCAATGATATTCAAATGAAGATGCCTGCCATTGTTCGCAATGGCTTTTATAGAGAAAAAAGGATTGTCTTTATTAAAATACATAACGGTATTGCCTGTACTAAAAAAACCGAAATCATCTTTTGAGCTAATCGTGAACCTCTTATTTGAAACCGAATAAAGACTCGCATCAAGTCCGATAGTTAATCGTTCCCCGCGATAATTATAGAAAAGCCGTGAGCCTGATATTTCGCCGGTAATATGAGGATCCAAATAAAACCTGTTATACATTGGATGGAAGCCATAAATAGAATGGTAAAGCCCAACTATGGCAAGGCTGTTTCCGGATAGTATATCATCGCCTTGGCCTGTCTGATCTTTCCGTGAGTATCGTTGAAAAGCGAGCCCATCTTTGCTATACTGTTCCAAAACATTTTTTACATACTGCAAGGCCAGTGCCGGTTTCCATGAGGCATAAGCCTGTATCGCCACACTTCCCCACGATAAAAAGATATCACCATTCTCATAATAAGGAAAGGGAAACTGGTAGGCTTTGCCTTCGTCTCTTTTATAGGGAAACATACTGATAGGCCAGAAAAATAAATGCTCCTTTTGCATCTGTGCTTCCACCTTTTCCAAAATGGAATTGCGACGGCTGGTATCGTTGCAAATGCCATAAGCAATGGCCATAAAATTTACAGGAATAACGAGGTTATCTCCATGAATAGATTGGTCTTTATCACGCCAGTAATCGTAATAGCCTTTATCCTCATCCCAAAAACCACCGTTGTGAACACTTTTATTGAAACTTATTTTTAGCTTGTCTGCAAAGTCTGAATAATAAGAAGCCTTTTGTGTGTTGCCCAATTGCTGTTCAATATCGGACCACAGCCGTAAAGCGTGGTATAACTTTGCATTTACAAAAGCATTTTCGTAAGAGGCCCAAATGATATCTATCCAGTCGCTGCTTCTTTTTTGGGTGTGACTATCATTCATCATCTCTACAAGATGGTTGCCATTGAAGTCTCTTTTCAGAAGATAATTCAATGCCTTTTCGCAGGCTACCTGCTGTTTCTTCACCCATGCTTTATCGCCTGTTTGGTTATACAGATCAGAAACGTTGCTTACAAAATCAGGGTTGGAATCCATCAGGTATCCCCATTGGGCCTCATAAAAACCTTTACTGGTAAATTGTCCGGGCATGGCGTCTTCATTGGTATATGCCCATCGCGGCCAAACTCTTCCATTGGGTTTAATAGCATTGTCGCGATAATAATCAAGGCATTGTTTATATCCATTGAGATAATGAGGATCATCAATGCCCAGGCCAAGCTGCGCAATGTATTGCTCATGCAGGCAGATAGGGCCATAAGGAGTCTGCCAGCTATTGCCGCCAAAAAGCTTTGCATCAATAACCCCCATGCGGGCGATGGTATTTAAAACAGCAGTTACCTGTTTTCCATTTACCCCTTTAAACTCCCCGCGATCATATTTTTTTGCATAATTAAAAGCCGAGATACTGATGCTTTGCGTAGTAATGCCGGCCCTTACCCGAAAAGGGGCCCACACATCCGTCTTCTTCCTGATAAACCTACGGCGATGCGTACCCGAATCATAACGGGGCAACATTTCTTTTTGCGATATAGCGATGCTATAGGCCAACTTATCATCATTAGTGCGGGAATATTTCATAGCCACCTGATTGCCGGGTGCATTTACCAGAACATGCAAACCATTATTTGTTTTACTGTTCCAGAAAAATGACTCATTGGTATGAACACCATAAGTCATTAGTTTTTCATTAAACAAATAAAACCACGCTATGCCGCCAAAGCCCTGGAAAGCACCTTCCCAGGTATTGATATTATTGAATTCGAAAGCAGGGAAAGAAACTGATTCGGCCTCAAATGCTTTAGGACAGTTCCGCGTAATGGAAAATTTAATACTGGAATCTCTTACGATGAATTTCCAGTTTTCGTGTATAGCAACTTTATCATCTCCATAAATGATATTGTTTACTGCTGCCGAGTTATGAGTTGTTTTTACCTGCGGTGATTTAAACAAATGGAGCGTAGAAAATGTATTATCTTTTGTTTGTACTTCAGAATAGATCCCGGTGTTTCCTTCAATTACATTTTGGTCGTTCACATCCATCGAAGATACCCTGCATTGATGATCATAATCCAGTACCATCTTTATAGTAGAATTGCTAACGGTGATTATATGAAGTTGAGGATTGTCTTTTATAGAGAAGGATTGAGCGCAACAAATACCGGGAGATAAAATAAAAGCGAAAATCAAAACAACCAGATGGTTTTTCATAGTATTTATTAAAAGAATCATTTTAAAAGTGCTGAGAACTTTTGGAAAGTTAATATAAGGTCTTCGAAATTGAGAAAAGTATTTTTCCAACTTTCCGAAAGTTATATCCGTCAAAATATTAAGATGTTCCTTCAAAACGCCTCGTAATTTATCCTTTTAATTTTCTTACCACAATAATTTCCTGATGAAACCTAACACCTTATTTTGGCCCAAGGATATAATCTTGAATTAGTAAATTCATTTTTACTAATACAGCCCAAGTAATGCAGCGCTTTTATGAAAAAGAGAATTGTCAATTTACTTATAGACCGCAAATATAAATTCCACTTTCAGCGTTGAATATCAGAATTACCACTTCTTAGAAAATTATAAAATATGGCAGCTATAATGATGGCAATGATTCCCTGGAAAAGCATAGTAAGAGGCGCTCCAATATGTTGTGACACGGCGCCAATCAACAGGCTGCCCATTGGTAACATACCAAAATAAGCCATGGCGACAAAGCTCATGACCCGGCCTCTCATTGTAATATCCGAATCAACCTGTATAATAGTAAAACAGATGGTGGTTTGAGACATCATTCCAAACCCACATACAATTATAAATATCATGGCCAAAGGGAAATTACTGAGATGCGAGAAGATCATAAGCCCAGCTCCAAAAATGATGATATTGATCAATAATACTTTTTTAAGATTAGTCCCCGATTTAAGAGAAGCCAGGAAGAAAGCGCCTGCTAAAGCGCCAAGCCCAATAAAACTACTGATATAGCCAAATGTAGCGGCATTGCCTTTAAAGATCACTTTGGCATACACAGGCAACAAAGTATTAAAAGGCAACACAAAAAAACTTAACAAAAGAAGCATCAATATTATCTTGCCTATGGAAGGCGTCTTTTTAAGATAAGTAAAGCCATCAGCGAGTTCTGATTTGATTTTCTTTTTTACTTCCGGTGCTTGATAGGGTGGCAATTTCATTAATAATAAACATCCTATTACCGCTATAAAGCTCACTGCATTTAAGAGGAAGCAGACACCTGCCCCATACTTTTCGAGTATAATTCCGGACAATGCAGGACCTATTAATAGTGCAAGATTAGTAAGAGTAGCATTGAGCGCAACCGCATTAGGCACGTCTGCTTGCTCATTTACCATTTCGTGTACCAGCGGTTGCCTGGCCGGCACATCAAAAGCATTGATAATACCGAGCATTACACTGAGGACAAGTATTTCCCAAACGGAATAGTGATTGGCAAATATTAATATAGTAAGTAGAATCGCCTGCAACATGGAGGCAGATTGGGTAACCAGTAATATCTTATAACGGTTATGCCTGTCTGCAGTAACACCTCCCAGTAAAGAAAAAAGAAATGATGGAAACTGCTCTGCAAACATAGTAAGTCCGATCATAAAAGCAGAATGCGTCATTGAATAAATAACCCAGACAACAGCAGTACGTTGCATCCACATTCCTATGCGTGAAATGGACTGGCCAATAAAAAACAACCTGTAATTACGGTTTCTGAAAGCCCTGAAAGTGTTTTTTCCTGTAAGCTTCAATTTATTCTTTATCTTTTTGTTGGAAGCCCTTGCTTGTTAAAAGGCCCATGAGAATAATGCCAATAAAAAATAAACTTAATAATAGCAAATTGTTGCCGGATATTTTTGCAGCCCTATACAATAAATAACCAACCAACAAATTAAATAACGCCCACACCATATTTACTGTTGATGACGAAAGGCCTTTGCCCGGCGGTTTTGAAAAAGGTGTTGGGAATTTATTTCCTGATATACCATTTACAAAATGAGGGACAGCATTGGTTAAAAATATTCCGGCAAAAAAAGCTGCCACGTATTGATACCATTCCATATAAAAATATTTATTGAAGTATAAAGATGAAGTAAAGATTTTAAATTACGAGAGAAAAGAGATAATTAATATTTTGATGTGCTATAAGTCAATAATGCATTCAATTCAATTGTAAATTTTCCTTCTCTAACTTCTTATAAATTAAGTTTTCTATTCCACAGGAACATTTCATAGGTATAAAATAGTTTAGTAACAGTTCCTTCTATTGGAACATCCTGGGCAAGTTGTTGTATTACATCGCCGGAAGTAAATATTTAGCAGGGATAGCAAATAAATATCAGCTTTTTGTAAGTACCTTCATACTTCATTTTTTTACACGATAGCTATCGGCCCGGCTTTAGTTCAAAAAACTTGTTAATGAAAAGCCTGGAAATTAAATTAAACCTAACAAATAAATGGTCACACATATTGCGGAAATTATCATAAAAGCACAAAAGCAAAAAGTTTTTGACACACTGACAAAACCTGAACTTATAAAACTTTGGCAATACAATAAAGAGTTGACAACAGACTGGAAAGCGGGTAGTAAAATCAAATTTATAACTGATATTGAAGGAAAAATTCTTGAACAGTGGGGAACTGTTTTAGAATTGCGCCCAAACCAATTGATAAAATATAATTTGTTTACTCCTGGACGCGGCCTTGAAGACGAGATTAAAAATTATACTGTAACGAGTTATGTTTTGACCTCAGACAACGGTCAAACAAAAGTTGAAATTATTCAAGAGGACAACAGACCGAGCGGCTTTACACCTTTATCCCTAAAGCCGATTTTGGTAACTTTAAAAAAAATAGTTGAAACGAATGCAACTTAGAAAATGATGATACAGAAAGAACAATAAACACAACGTTATCGGTAAAAAATAAAACAAATACGTAGTCAAATGCGGGTTCCTGAAGTTGAACAAGGAGATGGTTTCTTTAACCGGGTATTAATCCGGTTTATTTCAATGGTTTCAGGCATGCGACTGCCAGATGCAGCCAGGATAGTAATGTACCATAAAAAATTTTATGGCAACCCGATGAGTGTGTGGACTCATGCTGCTATGAGAGGTAAAAGCGGTTGGACAGCAGGTGAACGGGAGCTGATGGCCGCTATGACTGCGAAATGGAATGCATGTCCATTTTGTATTGAAGCACATGGAGCCATTGCTTCCCTGGAATTAGGCAATTCAATGGTAAACGCTGCACTTGAAGATATAGATCAGGCAGGGTTATCCGAAAAATTAAAAGCTACTATTGTTTTTTTAAAGAAATTAATTCTATATCCTGATAAGATTAATATAATAGATATACAAACTGTACTTGAAAAAGGAGTTACTCATGAAGAACTTGAAGATGCCATAGCAGTTACCTCACTTTTTGATATAATGACTCGTTGTGCTAATGCGTTTAATTTTGCAATTTTGACAAAATCTGATTTAGAAAAATCCGCTAAACGAATGCTTGCTCAGGGATATGTTTTTGGAAAGAAGGGGATTCCTGAACACCCTAACCATAGCGCTATGGCGCAAATATTACGGCAACGGATTTTTGAAGGAGAGGGAATCACGGATAGTTCTCTTCGTAAGGCAGTAGGAAAGAGAGCCGTTGGCGGGGAACCAATAGAAGAACCCTATAATGAAATTGCTTTATTGACAGGCGAAGTTTCTTATAAAGTGACAGATGAAATGGTGACGAATGTGATCAAAAAATCGGGGAGTGATAAGGCAGCTTTTGAATTATTGATTTCAGCCGCAGTGAGTGCCGGGCTTTCGCGTTGGGATAAGGCAACCAAAATTTTACATAGTGTATCATTAACTCATACATGAAAAAAGAAATCAACTTTACCTCTTTTAAAGAATTGAAAACAGAACGATTGTTATTACGCTCTTTAAAAACAACCGATAAAAAAGAAATATTTTTTCTTCGTTCTGATCCGGAGATCAATAGATATATTATGAGGACCAAAACTTCGACAATAGAAGAAGCATTGTCATTTATAAAAAGTAGAAATAATGATTTAAAAGAAAACAAATCGTTTTATTGGGCAATTACTATCAAGGGAAATCCAAAACTAATAGGTACCATATGTTTATGGAATTTTTCGGAAGACAAAAAAACTGCAGAACTTGGTTATGAATTATTTCCTGCTTTCCAGGGAAGGGGAATTATGAATGAAGCCGTAAAGAAAGTTATTGAATTATCATTTCAAAATATGGAAGTCGAAACATTGGAAGCCTTCACGCACAAAGACAATATAAAATCAAAATTACTTTTATTAAAAAATAATTTTTCGCACGATCCAAAGAGAAAAGATGAAGACAATACAGATAACTTAATTTTTGTACTAAAGAAAAAAATATAAAAACCTTACTTCTAAAACGCGATACCCACCGTTATGAGTTTGATGAATGAATATATTCCATCACATCTCCTGATGCTATCACAGGTTTCCCTTCCACATTGCCATTGAACCAATAGATCCAGGCTTCCACTTCGCTTCCGTCTTCTTTAAAAACGGTAGTAATTTCTCTTTTGTATAATGGCCTTTCATCTGCTTCAGGATTGACACCTTCATAATCATCCAACTGTCCAATTGCAAATGAAAAATCATCTTTATGAATGATCCTGTATAATTCTCCTTTTATAAAATAATTTTGGGAAGTGGTTGTTGCTACCGGGTTATGACCCAAATCACTCAATAATCCTTTTACTTTTGCCTTTCCTTCAAAGTTGAAATACGTCCTGATATATTTATATTCATTACTTCTGAATCCTTCTCTCAGGGAACTATATACAAACAAATAATCTGATTTTTTTGATTCCATAATGCAACTTTTTAAAAATTGATCAATTCTGCTTTACCCATAAAAACAGGTAAACTAAGTCCGGAACCCTCATTGCCAGATCAATCGCGGTCAAAGGTTTCTTTGATGGCATGCATCGTTCCTTTTGTTGACCATTGCGTAGGAATCATCAAGCGCCGGATAGTATATAATGGCTCTATTGAATCACGATGAGTTGCTAAATTAAATGCCATTTTAAAACCTGCTTTTTTCATTTCCGGAAAAGCAGCTTCATTCCACACTCCATAAGGATATGCAAAATAATCTGCGGACTTACCTGTAATGTCCTGGATGGTTTTACGGGGCTTCACAAACTGAATGTTCCAGTCATTGCCTTTGTATTTCGATACCATGTGATGATCCCAGGTATGAGATTCTACTGCATTGCCCTCATCAGAAAGTTCTTTTATTTGTTCTTTGGACATATAATTAGGTTTGCCTATCGCAACAGTCATAATAAAAAATACGCCTTTAAACCCGTTCTTCTTCATTTCTTTGGCGCCAATAGTAAATTGTTCTTCATCCGTATCATCAAAAGTGAGTAGGATAGACTTTGGAGGTAACGGTCCGTTATAGACGAGATAATTATACAACTGGTCAGGTAAAATAGTATGGTAACCACTGTCTTTAAGCGCTCCCATTAGTGCAGCGAACTGGGCAGGAGTTACCGAAAAACTTTTAAAAGTTTCACTTTCCCCGGGTTTAGGCTCCCTTATATGATGAAAACACAAAACCGGCACTTGTTTCTTCGCCAGAATTTGGGCAGCATCATTTGCCTTAGCATCCATTTGAACAGGAGCGCCGGTAGAATCTGTTTGGGTATTCGCAACAGATACTTTTTTTGAATCCGCTTTATTTTGTGATCCGCTTGAAGCATTACATGCAGCCAAAAGGCATGCAGATAAGATAAAAAAAATGTTCTTTTTCATAAAGGAAAATAAAAATTATTGGTATTGAATATAAATAGGTTTTGGAGTAAACTTTAATAATTCCTGTGGCGTGTAAAGCTGATTAACACCGGTTTTAGTATCATTTTTATAAAACAATTTGAAACCTGTGAATTCAACCGGCTCCCTGAAGATATAGTGCAAATAGGTAGAACGTTTTAAAGTTTTAGGGCCCCATCCGTCCATATCAATTACCACCTGCACCTCAGGAACTTTTTTTATTTCTTTATAATCGGTAAGCATTCCCTGGGTAAAACGGTGTACAATTAAAATCTTGGGAGGCAGGTTATATTTTTTTACAAGCGCTGCTAAATCATCGATCGCTATATTGACATCCTCTGCATTGAAAGTTCCAATTTTTTTGCCGGGAACATGGCCGTCTTTCATAGAAAATTCAGGATCTATTCCAAGATGAACCTGGGGCAATTGCAAATATTTTTCCAAAGGAGGCACTTCATCTCTTACCGTGCTAAGGCCTACCTGGATATCTAAGAACACAAGCCCGTTAATTTCCTTTGCCCAATTTATCATGGTATCTATCTGGCTGGAAGGCATGCGCAGCCTGTGTTTTCCATCTTTACCCGGAGAACCCTGTGCGGTAACCGCAATATAATGTAAAGCAGGTATTACATGAATGGATGGATCTGCAGCCTGCCATTTGGCAACTTCCCCTTTCAGTTTGGCCAACATTTCTTTCTTTGGTATTTCACCAAGAATCCCCATTTTTTTGGAATACAAATTCCCATAAAAAGCCACAATACGGTTAAAGGGAAAAATAGCTCCCGGCAACGGGTAAGGAAATTTTTGGGGCCATCTTCCCGTCGTATCGTGATTAGCCAGGTTCAACATTAGTTTATTATACAAAGCAGTATCAATTGGTTTTTCCGCATATACTTTATGAGACTCCGGAGATTCTGTTTTTGCAATGGAATCTTTTAAAGATTTATCTGTTGCAGACTGGCCACTGTTGCAACCTGTATTCAAAAGAAATAATGCAAAAGCTAATGGCAATATGACTTTAAAAAAATTTGATTTCATAAGCTGCGAAGTTATCCTAAAAAAACATTATTAAAATTATCCCTCTACAATAATTTCATAAAATTTATTGACTTTAAAACTTTTAGCCAATTACCGATATTTATCCAAACAACAATGCGATTATAAAAAAAACTTCCGGAGCTTTTACCCTCCGGAAGTCTATCAAATTATTCACGATTTACGATTGGCCTGCGACCGCCTTCAACCTTTTTTTTACCATTAAGGAATTAATACATATTAAAATTTCCTTCTTCACTTGCCTTAACTTCTTAATGGTTTTCCTTTTCTGGTGCCGATTGCTTTACGATAGCGGTCGGTACGCCTTAGCGGCCCGCGGGCATCCTTTCCAACTTTACAAAAAACAGGATACTATAAATAAAACAAAGAAATCCTGGTTCTGAAATCGCGGGCTGATAGCGGTAGGTACGCCTTAGCGTCCGCGGTTATACTTCGGGGCATTGAAACTTCGACGCTGACAGTTTCGATAGCGGTCGGTATCTTCGACGATCAGATCGCGGTTATCCTTGCAGACTTTCTGAAGAATTTAAATGCTTGCTTTATTTAAAACTTAAAGAAAAAATCTTACTATACTCAGAAAGGGACAAAACCGTGAATGATTTAACCTGGAAAGTTGACAAATTTATCCGTTTGAAGTATAAGACCAGGATATTTTAATTGCCACGGGTTTCACCAGTGGATGGATGAAATATCTTTAAGGGCGTTAGCCAAAATCTATTGATTCTTTACAATTTATGGCCTTTTAGCTTTTGGCTAAAGCCAGGAAACCCGACCACAATTCCACTAACTAAAGTTAGTGGCAATTGACACACGACATCAAGGGCAAAACAGCGAATTATTTAACTTAAAAAAACTCACTAATTTACCTCTTGCAAAGTATAATTTACAAAGGGAATAAAAGTGAACGCAAAGAGTTGTTTGCCTCTATCCTGATTGAAAAGCAAATCCCCATCAATAGTACTAATCAATTTTCGTTTAATTTATTTGTATGCTCTCGTTATGTATGTTATACTGCTGACTTGGCATGACAGTGAATACTCTAACTCTTTTACAATTGAATTGAATTGAATTGAATGTGTTTTTATTAATTAGCCGAATTATAATTTACAAAAGCTATCTTTTATAAATGCTTTTACCAGTATTCCTTTTTCTTTTCCCAGGTAAGTAATTGAATATTTTTTTATGGCGGCAGGCACTACAATTGTTTCTGCATAATTATAAATTCTTTCTTGTCCATTTGCTTTGATGCTGATTTGCGAACCTTCTACCAACATTAAAATGTGGCATTGCCCTTTTGTTTCAATAAAAATAGTTCCGTACCATTCATATCTTTCTATATCATAAATATGTTGAGGGTGTGTGGGCAGATGCCAGTGAGAGAAATTATTTCCTTCTTTTAACAATATAGGTTTCGAAATCAATTTTTCTTTTACTGAATTGCCTTTCCTTGAAAAATCCAAATTCTTCATGCCGTGCTCAATATTGATGGGGCGAGGGTTACCATCTAAATCGAGCCGAACCCAATCGTATAATTTGAAAGTAAAAATGTAAGGCGTGTTACTTATTTCCAACACCATATTATTTTTCCCGGAACCGTGAATAGTCTTGTTGGGAATCAGAAACAAATCATGTTTGTAGGCATCGTGTTTTTGTACATAGTTTTCTATTGGAAGCTTTACTGAGGTTTGTTGAGATTGCAACAATATATTTTTAAATTCATCTGCATTAATATTTTCCTGGAAACCTAAGTAAACTTTAGCGCCAGGAGCGCAATCGAGAATATAATAGGTTTCATCCTGGGTTATCATTTCACCAAAATTTTCTTTGATATAATTTAAAGAAGGATGGCATTGAATGGAAAGATTATCACCATCCATGGTATCGAGGTAATCAAATCGAATAGGAAAATAAGTGCCAAATTTTTTATAGGCTTTACCCAAAATATTTTTGGCTTGTGCAAACATCAGCCAATCAAAAGACACTTCAAGCATCAATCCCTTATCTTCAAACAACAAACCATTTTCCGGGGTTATCAATTCAAAAGACCATGCGTAATTCGGCACATCCTGTGCAAGCAAAGGAATGTTTTTTTTAATCCATTGTCCACCCCAGATACCTGGTTCAAACCACGGCCTAGCCCTGAAAGTATGATTTGAAAGATGTTTCAGTGTTTCCCTAAAAGCATCTGCCGTTGTGAATGGATAAAATTGGGTTTGTTGTCCGTCAATAATAAAATCTATTTTTAAAAGGAGTTGTTGCTTGTGTTTGTTAAGAACCTTCCAATCAATAAAATAACATCTTTTATATTGTGCTTTGGCATTTTCAATTTTCGCTGCACCCAGGTTTTTAAATGAACCTGCCTTTGAACGAAACTGAATTTCATTCTTTGTAATATCCACATAAACAAGTGTACCGTTCCATTTTGCTAATGCCGCTCCTGTTCCATATAAAATATTTATGCCTTTGTCATCGGGTTTTATTTTTGCTAATTTTTGGTCATCAAAAAATTCTTTTAACATACCATCGTAGCATTTTCCAAAAATAGATTTTACGCCATCACTATTTAAAAATGGGCCAATCAATTTATCAATTTCATCAGAAGATTTCAAAGCTGCATCAATACAATACCAATTTGGGATTATATTTTTTTCAGCAAAAGAGCACGATAGATCTTCTATAAATTTATCCCAAAAAACACCACCAAATCCGTCAATAATAATGTTCCCTTCATTGGGAAGAAAAGAGACCAGGTCGGTGAGATGATTATGAATAGATCCTTTCAGGAGCTTTTGAGTAGGATAAATATTGTAAGCAAGTGCATCAACACCTGGTTTTTTCTTTGGTAACAAAATTTGTTCTGTTTTTCTTTGATGCTTTGATCTTTGCATTTTTCCTTGTATATTTTTTACTGCGCCAATCATATTCATTTCTTCGGTATTGGTGTTAATAATAATTTCAATTTGGATATTTTGTTGATGAAGTTTATTTAAAAAACTTTCTTTTATCAAATGCCAGGCATTTAAAATGCCACCACCAAAAACAATAGTATCAGCATTAAAACTTTTAATCCAGGGTATTAATATTTCGGCTAAATGCTTTCCAAATGTTTGAAATAAAATAACGGCTTTTTTATCTCCTTTGTCAGCTTCTTTAGCAATTTCATTTACACTTTTTGCCGGATAATTTTTCAAAAACCAACGGGTAGAAATGCAATCCTCTGCAATGCCATCTTTAAAAGCAACATTATACAAATATCCATTCGGCGGAATGTTGTTTGCATTTTCAACAATATTTCCTTTTTCGCTGAAAGCCGAACCAATGCCAGTTCCAAGGGTGACGCCAATGACATTTTTATTTTCTAATTTTTCAGTAACAATTGCACCCAGAAGGAATGCCTGTGCATCGTTAATAAACTTTATGGCTTCGTAGTCTAACGAATATTTATTTTTAAAAAGATTGAATAAAGAAGTACGCAAATCGCATCCGAAAAGTTGGTCAAACTTATTTACTCCTTCCATAGAGCAAATTCCTTTTTCATAAATAAAAGGACCCGGAAACGCAAAACCAATACCCTGAATAAGTTGATTAGGTTGAATTGTTTTACGAATATTTTTTTCTATGAGATTTATAAAATCTTTGAAAGTTAGTGCTGAAGAAATGACAGAACTCGAAATTGAATTTTTGCTAACAGTATTGGTTTCCGAATTTATAATTCCAGTTGTAATATGAGAACCTCCAATATCAATTCCTATAAAACATTTCATTTGTTTATTTTTCATCAGGTATAATTATTACAAACTCAAATATATTAGCATGTTTTATCTCCGACGAAGGGTTTTAAAAATTATTTTTTTTGGGGTCTGCTTCTAAATAATTTTTCGCCAAGAACCTGGTATTAAGAAAACTTTCATAAAGCCAAACTGAAAAAAATAAAAAACAAAGTTATATTACCGCTATTCAAATTTTTTCTTTTTTCTTCCTCCAATTTTTGCCGAAGTTTACATCTTCTTTTTTAAACCATAACCATGTATAAAAAACTCGTTCTTTTCCTGTTTTTAAATTTTGAATTTTTCTTTATCGTTACAGCCCAACCGGATCGCTGGCAACAAAAAGCAAAATACGATATCAATGTAGATGTAAATGTGCAAACAAATATTATAAGTGGAACGCAAAAATTAGAATACACCAATAATTCTCCCGATAAATTGAACAAAGTTTACTTTCATTTATACTGGAATGCTTTTCAGCCGGGGAGCGAGATGGATGTGAGAAGCCGCGAACTGGGAAAAATTTTAATTAATGGGAGGCCCAACTGGGATTCAAGAGTGAGAGACCGGATTTCAAAACTAACCCCCTCTGAAATTGGTTATGAAAAAATAACATCTTTAAAAATGAATGGTATGGAAGAGCCGGTGAAGTTACATGGAACCATCCTTGAAGTTGACCTCACCAAAGCCATTTTACCAAAAAGCAAAGTAAATTTTGATTTGGTTTTTGAAGATCAGGTTCCTATTCAAATAAGAAGAAGTGGCCGAGATAATGCAGAAGGCGTGAGATATAGCATGAGTCAGTGGTATCCCAAATTATGTGAATACGATTATGAAGGCTGGCACACGGAACAATATGTGGCGAGAGAGTTTTATGGAGTTTGGGGAGATTATGATGTGACTATTAAAATTGATAAATCCTATAAATTAGGAGGCACTGGCGTGTTGGTAAATGCCAGTCAAATCGGCTGGGGTTACGATAAACCCGGCACCCCTTTAAAAAATATTTCTTCTGCCGAACGCACCTGGCATTTCATCGGCAAAAATGTACATGATTTTGTATGGGCTGCCGATCCGGATTATGAACATATTGTGAAACATAAAGACGGTGTAACCATCAACGTTATTTATAAAAAATCGGATTCTTTGGAACAGGGATGGCAAACATTAGCTGATGCTGCTGTAATCGTTTTACCCTACATGGAAAAACGTTTTGGGAAATATGATTATCCTCAGTATTCTTTTATCCAGGGAGGCGATGGCGGGATGGAATACCCGATGGCCACTTTAATAAAAGGACCGGGCCTTGGAGCTGCATTTCATGAATGGATGCATAGTTGGTATCAGATGATGTTGGGCTCCAATGAAAATGAGTATCCGTGGATGGATGAGGGTTTTGCGAGTTATGGGCAGGAAGAGGTGAGCGCCTATTATGATAAAGTTATGGGTATTGAGGGTTCAAAAGCACTTCCGTTAAACCATTCAGGAGCTTACAGGAGTTATTATTATTTTCAAAAATTGGACCTGGCAGAACCTATGACTACCAATTCCGACCATTACAATACCAATCTGGCTTATGAAATAAATGCCTATCCAAAAGGAGAGATTTTATTGGAGCAGTTAGGGTATATAGTTAGTGATTCTGTACGTGATAAAATATTACTCGAATATTATAAACTCTGGAGATTCAAGCACCCCAATCCGAATGATTTTTTTAAAGTGGCACAGGATGTAAGTGGTATTCAATTGGGCTGGTATAAAGAATATTGGTTGAACACTACCAAAACTATTGATTATAGTATTGACAGCCTTTGGCAGGTGGGTGATGTAACCAACATAAGATTGAGGAGATTAGGCCAGATGCCTATGCCTATTGATCTTGAACTTACTTTTAGAGACAGCACCAAAGAATTACATTATATTCCGATGGACATGATGCTTGCCGGAAAGCCTGCAGAAAGCAATGAAAAAAGATTTGTTCATCCGGAATGGAACTGGACGAATCCGACTTATGTTGTTCAATTTGATCATCCTTTGAGTCAATTGGTAAAAGCGGAAATTGACCCGACAAAAAGAATGGCAGATGTGAACCAGGATAATAATGTGTTGAAGTTGAATTGGTGAAGTTGATTAGCTGATGTGATGATTAGCCAATGATGGTTCAGTAGTTCTATTGATAAAATAAAAAAATATGAAAGTTGATTTTTATTTATTAATTAGCACATTGGCTCATTAGCATATCAGCTAATTAATAATATATATTTCTCCCTAAAAAATTCTTCTTTAAATATTTTACTGATTTCCCATACCCTTGGATGGAGGCCACTTTCATGGATTTCATTTGTTAGGTCGCCGCCTTTGAGACAAATTAAACCAGATATTTTTTTGGGTTGATCTACGGGTCTTTTATTTAGCAGTGACCTGCTCCAATACCAAAGATCTTTTATTGGGGCAACTGCCCGTGAAACCACTACATCAAATTTTTTATCTTTGATATCTTCTGCGCGCGAATGCTGTGTCGTTATATTCTTTAATTCTATTGCCGCGGCAACCGCTTTCACTACTTTCAGTTTTTTATTGATACTGTCCACCAGGTGAAAATGTACATTTGGAAAAAAGATAGCAAGCGGAATTCCGGGAAATCCGCCACCGGAACCGAGGTCCATAATTTGATATCCATCTGGGAAATCATATTGCGTGGCAATTGCGAGAGAATGTAATACGTGATGTTCATAAAAGTGGTCCATATCTTTCCTGGAGATCACATTTATTTTTTGATTCCAATCTTCATATAGATTTTTTAAGGCAATAAATTGTTGCAATTGTTTATCAGAAAAATCAGTAAAATATTTAGTAAGGATTTGCATATAATAATAAATCAAATCTCTTTCGACAATATATAAGATCGCTCGTGGTAAACTTTTAAAATCATTTCTCCAAACAAAGTATTGGCCCACGCAAACCACTTGCGCGTAAACTTTTCAGGATCATCTTTATTGAAAGATTCATGCATGAAACCGGTATTCGCATTGGTGTTCTTCAGCATCTTCAAACAGGATTTTATTTCGTTATCGCTGGTACTGGTGATTGCCCTAAGAATAATACTCATGGGCCATATCATATCACCGAGTGTATGCGGACTGCCGCTTCCTTCGCCATATTTCCCTTTAAAAAAATATGGATTTTTATCACTTAAAATAAACCTTCGGGTATTTTGATAAACCGGATCTTTTGCTGTGGCTTCGTCTAAATATGGCATTGAAAAAAGGCTTGGTACATTGCTATCATCCATGAATAATTGATTGCCGAATCCATCCACTTCATAAGCATACATTTCTCCAAATTGAAGGTGATGGGCCGTAGCATATTTCTTTAATGCTTCGTCCACTTCATTGGCAAGTGCATTGCATTCTGCAGCGAAATTTTCATCCTTTAAAATTTTAACCGACATGATAGCCAGTTGTCTTAAAGAAACCACTGCAAAGAAATTAGAAGGAATTAAAAAAGGGAAAATAGTAGCGTCGTCTGATGGACGGAAAATGGAAACGATCAAGCCAACGGGTTTTATCGGGTTGCCATAACCGTTACCTGGTACCGTGTCTGTTGACCATGAAGTTACTCTTCCAAAAGTGTAAGGGCCTCTGTTGTGTTTACGTTGTTGTTGTTTAAAAGTTTTTACAACTAACTCCATCGCTTCTTTCCAGTTGGCATCAAAAGGAGAAATATCACCGGTACGTTTCCAATAACTGTAAGCAAGTCGAATGGGATAGCACAAAGAATCTACTTCCCATTTTCTTTCATGCAATTCCGGTTTCATGGTAGTAATATCTTTATCCCATTCACTTCCTGTTTGGCCATCATTAAATGCATTGGCATAAGGATCAATAAGAATACATTTTGTTTGCCGGTTGATTACTCCGGCAATTAATTGTTGCAGTTTTTTATCTTCATTCATTAAAGGCAGATAAGGCCACACCTGGGCGCTGCTATCTCTAAGCCACATGGCATGTATATCCCCTGTGATCACAAAAGTGTCAGGCCTTCCATCAATCATTTTGAAAAATACTGTAGTATCCAAAGTATTAGGAAAACAATTTTCAAAAAGCCACGCTACTTCAGGATCTTTTATTACTTTTTTCATTTTGACAATAGTAGCTTCCACCGCAGTACTGGTAAATCTTCTGTCTGCGAGGGGAGGTCGCTTACTTGTGAAATCAGGAGGTAATGTTGTAGCTTTTAAAATTCCGGGAGTTAGAAGGCTTAAACTCGCAGCGCCTGATTGATATAGAAATGTTTTTCTGTTCATAATGAAAAATAATTTTTGTTATTTAATACGAATTTACAAGAAGTTTTTTTGCAACAGGCCAGTAACCTCGCCGACAGACAGGTACGTGGCCCTTCATTTCCAGGTTTTCAGGGGCTTTCTAAAAAGCGCAGCAGCAAAAATCAGGTAATAAAAAAACATCCATACATCAAAGAATATAAACCATGGAAACAAATCTTTTTCATCTAATTTATTGGTGGATTTGAAAATAATGATAGCCTGCACAATAAATCTTATTCCAAAAACCGGCAGAGTTATTTTCCAATCAAAGAAAAATAATGAAGCGATAAATAAAGGATAAAAAAGGAAAAGGGAAATTGCATAAAGCCCCAATAAAAATTTGTGAATCCTTTTGTAATACTTGCTGGTAGTGTAATGCCGATTTTTCTGTCTGAACCAGTGTTTCCAGGATGTTGGCGGTTCTGATAAGGTAAAAGCATCTTTATCAATTACAATGGCAGTATTATTCTTTGTTGACGCTTTATTGATAAAAAGGTCATCATCGCCACCGGGTACATGATTGTGAGCGGAAAAGCCTTTATGCCGGAAGAAGACCGATTTTTTATAACTTAAATTTCTTCCAACTCCCATGTACGCGATACCACATTGGGCATAAGATAAATATTGTAACGCGGTATGAAAAGTTTCCCATCTTACCAACTTATTAAAAATACCTTTCACTTTTTGCAGCGGTCCATAACCCAGAACAATTTCAATTCCATCTGTGTAATATTCCTGCATTTTTTGGATCCAATATTCAGAAGCAGGCACACAATCGGCATCCGTCAATAAAACAATTTCATATTTTGCGGTTTTAATTCCTATGCTCAACGGATACTTTTTCCCTGGAATGAAACGCGCTTCCTGCTTCAGTTCTATAAGTTGTAACTGTTTGAAATTTTTTTGGAACTCTTCCAGGATATATTTGCTTTCGTCCAGTGAATTATCATCCACAACAATTACTTCGTGTGTGGTGCGGTACTTTTGCAACAAAGTATCCCGTAGATTTTTTTGTAAATTACTGGCCTCATCTCTCGAACAAATAATAACTGAAACAGGATGTGTTTGAAAAATATTTTTTGATTTGGGTTTATAAAATGCAAGCCTTAGAAAGAAAAAGAGGTAATAAAACAATTGTATAAAAGTAATTATACAAAACCCTAAAAAAATCCAATTTCCGGGAGAGTTTAAAAATTCAGTCAGTTTCATCTAAATGCAAACATACTTTCGTTATTGATAGCTGCAAAAAAATTATATCCCGATAATGAAATAAGCAATAAGTTTTCAAAGTTATCTTTGTCCACTTCTTAATAAATATCATTATTAATGCCCGCACTTCAATTTGACCTTCAGTACAAAGACAATTCTTCAAAAGCACGTGCAGGAAAGATTTCCACAGATCATGGAGAAATTCTGACTCCTATCTTCATGCCTGTTGGCACAGCGGGAAGCGTAAAAGCCGTTACCCAGCAACAATTACATTGTGATGTTCATGCTCAGATCATTCTTGGGAATACCTATCATTTGTATTTACGTCCCGGGCTGGAAATACTGGAAGCCGCCGGAGGATTGCATCAGTTCATGAACTGGAATAAACCGATCCTTACTGATAGCGGAGGTTACCAGGTTTTTTCTTTGAGCGGTACACGAAAGATAACCGAAGAAGGTGCCGTATTTCAAAGCCACATTGATGGCAGCAGGCATTTGTTTTCTCCTGAAAGAGTAATGGACATACAAAGAATTATAGGTGGCGATATTATTATGGCTTTTGATGAATGCCCACCGGGAGCCAGTGAACATCCTTATGCCAAAAAATCTTTAGAATTGACCAATCGCTGGTTAGACAGATGTTTTGATCAGTTTAATAAAACAGATAACAGATATGGCTATTCGCAGAATTTATTCCCCATAGTGCAAGGTGGCATTCATCACGATCTCAGAAAGATTTCATGCGAATATGTTTCTTCGAAAGGAGCTACCGGTAATGCAATTGGGGGATTAAGTGTGGGAGAATCCACAGAAAAGATGTATGAAATCTGTGCACTCTGTTGCGAAAATCTTCCGCATAATAAACCACGATATTTAATGGGGGTAGGTACTCCATGGAATCTCCTCGAATGTATTTCACTTGGCGTGGATATGTTCGATTGTGTAATGCCCACCCGCAATGGGCGCAATGCGATGTTGTTTACCAGTAAGGGAATTATTAATATAGATAATAAGAAATGGGAAAAAGATTTTTCTCCCATCGATGATGGAATTAATTGCGAAGTAAGTAATTTTTACAGTAAGGCCTATTTGCGTCATTTGATTAAATCAAAGGAGATTCTTGGGTTGGAAATTGCAAGTATTCATAACCTTGCATTTTATTTGGATATAGTTACTAAAGCGCGACAGCACATTATTGAGGGTGATTTTTCATCGTGGAAAAATGAAATGATGGTGAGATGGCAAGAAAGACTGTGAGCAGGGAATGGGAAATAGAGAATGGAGAGTGAGTGGATAACGGTTATGTTATTTTGATTCATTGCATTTCTGCACAAACATGTTTATTAATTGAATTTAGTTAACAAATTTTAACTTCATAACTACGTTCCCTAAATTAAGAATAAATATTTTTGCGAATCTTTATAACAATACATAGATGTGAATGAAACGTAATTTTGAATAACTATAAATTCTTTGGTATGACTAAATGGTGTGTCTTATTTCTTTTTACAATTTTTATTAATAATTTTTTATTTGCACAGCGAAATAGCCTTGAAATAAGAGGAAAAGGAACTAACATTTATGTAGAACACACTGTTACTCCTAAAGAAAATTTTTACAGCGTTGGCCGCATGTATAATGTAAGCCCAAAAGAACTTGCAGCATTCAATCACCTCCGTCTTGAATCAGGTTTAAAAATAGGGGAGACTATTAAAATCCCATTAAATCAAATTAATTTTACCCAGACTGGGGTAAGGGCCAAAACTGAAGTAAATGTTCCCGTTTTTCACACGGTCGAATCAGGAGAAACACTATATCGCCTCGGTGTTAATTACAACAATGTCCCTGTAGCTTCTTTAAAGAGATGGAATCACCTGCGATCCAATGAACTTACTGATGGAATGCAGGTAATTGTTGGTTTTCTTAAAGTAGATAAAAAGAATTCTCCTTTAGCTAATCGCCACTTTGAGCCTCCCGTGCAGGTGGCTGAAGAGCCAAAAAAAGAGATAAAGCCAGAAGAGCCAAATTCCGGACAAGTTGCTGCAGCCGTACCTGAAGAAAAAAAACAGGAACCCGAAACTACAGTAAGCAATACCACAACTCCATCTCAACCGAATGAAAATGCAATTACAGCTACTCCTGTTAATAACAAAAGCGCAATCGATTTTTTGGGAGGTTATTTTAAAAATTTATATAATCAGCAAGACCAAAATAAATCATCTGTTGATAAAGCCGGCGAAGCAGGAGTATTCAAATCAACCAGTGGTTGGCAGGATGGAAAATATTATTGTTTCAATAATGATGTAAGTGCCGGAACAGTTTTGAAAATTACAGATAATGCTACAGGAAAAAGCGTTTATGCAAAGGTGTTAGATGCCATTCCTGATATTAAACAAAACGAAGGATTGTCTGTTGTGATCAGCAATGCTGCTGCAGATGAACTGGGTGCAGGTGATAATAAGTTTGATTGTGTAGTGAGTTTTGGCAAATAAAGTAAAAAAGGTTATTGACCTTTTTATGGTATAATATTCGAAAGTAGCAGGTAATTAATAGAGGTTACTTTCTCATCAAAACTTTACAGATACAGTTATTCCATAAGCTTCAGGATCACTTTATGAACAGCGCCAAAATCATAAACATATAAAATATATTTTTTATCATCAGGATTCTTTCCCCAAAATATAATCGAAAAGCCTTTTAAGTTAATAAGAAGGCGAGTATTAAAAATACTGCAAGGATCTTGTGCTATTGTATTTTCCAAATCAAAATATTGTTTATACAAATATCTCAATTCTCCTCCCGTAATAATTGTATATTTTTTTTCTTTCCAATTTTAAAACTGTATTGAAAAACCAGCATTGAAGTGACATCTGCCGTAAATATCTGTCGCTTTCCCGCCAGCTTCACTTCGACATTATTTTCAGAAAGTTTACCTGAATTATAAGTTGCATAAGTGTAGCCAAGACTATAATCTACATCCGGTCTTTTTATCGGAAAATAAACTGAAACAATAATCTCATTTTTACTTTTTTAGTGTTTCAACTTTTTTCTAAGATTTGATTTGTTGACAAAAGTAATATTTCAAAACACCTTCCTATTCTTTGGTTTTGCCACACTACATACCTCTTATCTTCCCTATCTTTGAAAAATGGAAACTGCACATTTATTAATAATTGGAAAAGTGCAAGGTGTTTTTTTTAGAGAAACTTCCAGGAAAGTTGCAGAAGAATTAAACATAAAAGGCTGGATAAAAAATAATCCGAATGGAGATGTGGAAGCTCTGATAACCGGTAAAGAAAAAGAAGTTGATGATTTTGTAAACTGGTGCAGGGTGGGACCTGAAAGAGCAGAAGTAGATGAAGTGAAAATTTCTAAACAACAAGTACAGCATTTTGAAAAATTTGAAGTGATCAAAAAAAATAAAGTTTATTAGGGTGCATTTCAAAATGTCGCACCACTTTTCCCCTATCATCAAAAAGGAGAAGGAATTAAGATGTGAGGCAATAAAAAAAGCGACATTTTGAAATGCACCGTTTATTATTGTTTTATTAAAATATGAAATCTTATTTATTACAATTTAAATACATTAAAAATGAATAAAAAAATAACAGCCTTAAAAATTCCTTTAACTTTCTTCTTTCTTTTTTTGTTTTTTGCCTGCCCGGCGCAAAAGTATTATTTGTTCATTGGAACCTATACCAATACAGGTAGTAAAGGTATTTATGTGTATGATTTCAATTCTAAGAATGGTGATGTAAAATGGATTAGTAACACGGACAGTGTAACCAATCCATCATTTCTTACTATTTCAAAAAATGAAAAATATGTATATGCTGTCAATGAGACTCATGGGTCAGATCCCGGCAGAGTTACTTCTTATTCATTTGATAAAAAGAATGGCAAGCTACATTTTATGAATACCACTTTTTCTGGTGGCGATGATCCCTGTTTTATCTCTACTTCATCAGATAATAAATGGCTTGCTGTGGCTAACTATACAAGTGGAAGCGCTGCATTTTTCCCAATAAATAAAGATGGAACGGTTAAACCGTATACGCAATTGATACATGATTCCATTTATAGAGATCCGGGAGATAATGCAACACCTCATGTGCATGAAACAGTTTTTACTCCGGATGAAAGATTTTTGATAACACCCGATTTGGGATTAGACAGATTGATGATCTACCATTTTGAGCCTTCACGCCAGAAGCCTTTTGTTTTATCAACTCCACCTTCTGTGGCTTCTGCAAAAGGGAGTGGTCCAAGACATATTATTTTTGCTTCCAATAAAAAATTTGCATACCTCATTCATGAATTGAGTGGAACGGTAACAACTTATCAATATCATAATGGGAAATTCACACAAATACAGGATTTGCTTACGTTTCCTGCGGGTTTCACCGGAGAAAAAAGCGGCGCAGAAATCAAGATATCACCTGACGGGAAATTTTTATATACTTCAGACAGGGGTGATCTAAATATTATTACGATATTTTCAATAGACCCTGTTTCAGGGAAATTAACTTTGAAAGGAACTCAATCCACTTTTGGATCACATCCACGTTATTTTATGATAGACCCTACTGGAAATTATTTATTGGCTGCCAACCAGGACTCTGCGAGCATCTTCATTTTTAAGATCAATAAAAAAACAGGGTTGCTGACCAAAACCGGTAAAGAAATCCATATCCCTCGGCCGGTTTGTTTACAAATGATTCCCAAAAAATAAGTAGAATTCTGAAATAAAAAATTGCTACCGATCATAAAAGTATTGATTAATAAAAAACTTCCCTTTTTACAGGGAAGTTTTTTAATAATTTAATCCTGGGGTTTCTTTGGTTTTTCAGGCTTAAATTTCAAAATCGGGTTTTTCGACAGGTTTTAGTTTTATCTAAAGATATTGGATCTAACAAGATTGAAGTTGACCGGTATCAAATTATTTTAGTTTTCCCGGATCATTGGATCCCGATGTATGTCGGGGTAAGGTTTATTGAAAATCAATCAACTTCTGAGACAAAGATATAGGCCCATTGTTCCCGGTGCAAGAGCGATATTGCGGCATTTTTTTGTTATTGTAAATACTACACAATTCGTAGAAGTACTAATGTGCATTTGTAAAGATTACTTATTGGAATTCATTACATATTGAATTATCTATATTATTAAAATTAATTTTACAGTGGTTCTAAGCAAAAACTCATAACCTTAAAAAAATTTATTATGGAAAAATTGAGCCTGTTTTTTTCTAAAATAAGAGAAATTACATTTTGGCAAAGATTATTTTCCTGGCATTCATTGCGCAACTTAAGTTATGATGCATTCGAAGAATTCAAGTCCTTACAAAAAGAGATGATTCAAGAAAAACAGGATTATGATTTGCTTGAAAGAAAATTAATTCAGGCAGAAACTAAAAATCAGGGATTACAGGATGCTATTATTCGGCATGAAAAAGTTGTAGGAAAAAAAGAATTTGATATTCATTCCTTAAATCAAAAAGTAGAAGATCTGAACAGGAAAAATTCAGATCTTAAAAATTACAAGGCTAAATGTGAAAGCACTGAAGAACAACGTGCTGAAAATTATAACAACAAAATCAGTCAACTCAACCAATTGAAAGAAACATTGGAAAAAGAAATAAAAAGATTAAGCGATGAAAGAGTAGAAGAGCAGAGAGAAACTTTTGAAAAAATGAAAAGTCAATGGAGCGAGCACGAGATTACTGTAGAACAAACATTAAAAATGATTTGCCAGAATCATCTTATAAAATATTTAGATGAGGTTCCTTTTCGGGGCAATCCTGATAATGCGATTGAAATTTGCGATGAGTACATCATCTTCGATGCCAAATGCCCTGCTAATGATGATTTAACCAATTTCCCAAAATATATAAAAGCACAAACGGAAGCGGTAAAGAAATATGCTAACCAGGATCGGGTAAAGAAGGATATTTTTTTAGTAATTCCATCCAATACTATTCATACCATAAAACAGTTTGCATATAATATGGGTGATTACCATGTTTATATCATTACAAAAGATTCGTTGGAACCTATTATTTTAGCTTTGAAGAAAATTGAAGATTATGAATTTGTAAATCAATTCAGCCCTGAAGAAAGAGATAATATTTGCCGGGTTATTGGGAGATTTGCACATTCTACCAAAAGGAAAATTCAAATAGACCAGTTTTTTGCAACTGAATTTCTGGATCTTTTAGTAAAATGTAAAAATGATTTGCCTGAGGATATTTTGAAACAAGTGATAGAATTTGAAAATGCAGAAAAATTAAATCCTCCCATGGAAAGAAAATCCAAACAAATACTTACCAGTGATTTGTTGGAAAAACATGAATTCATTAATGCGGAAGCAGGCATCAGAAAAGTGGTTATACCCTTGAATTTTGAAGAAGTTAAAAATCTGGAGTAGAGGCACGGTTTACCGGTGCCAAAAAAAATGGCACCGCAAGGGATTGCCCCTACAATACAACATTTAAATTATTAGTTTATTAAAAATTTAAAAATAAAATCGGATGGCACAATTTATTAAAGTAACCCAAAAAGATGGTATTGAAATATTGATCAATACGAATATTATTGAAACTATTTTTCCTGACCACACGGTAGCCAATTGTAATGCATTGATCAATTTCAGCAGAGCCTCCTCTAAAGTAAGTTTTAATGCTCAGCAAACAGTAGAAGAAATCTGGAAGATAATATTACAATAAAAAAAATCGGAATTGTGGTAATTTCTGGTATGAAGACCTTTTTTAATAATTTTTTATAAAGGAAGAATGATAAACTTTCTTTGGAACTTATTTTTATTAAACATCTGACAAAAAATGAAACTTTCAGAAATAATAAGGAGTAAAATAAAAAAAGAAGGCCCAATTTCTTTTTGTGATTTTATGGAGATGGCGCTTTATTATCCATATCTGGGATATTATAATTCTCCGCAGAAAAGAATCGGAATGAAGGGTGATTATTATACCAGCACCGTTTTAAGTTCTTTATTCGGACAAATGATTGGTAAACAAATGGAGGAGATGTGGATTTTGCTTGATAAAAAACCTTTCACTATCGTGGAATATGGAGCGGGAACAGGAGCATTGTGTCTCGATATTTTGGATTATTTAAAAAACAATCCTCCTTTGTATGATCAACTGAATTATTATATCATTGAAAAGAGCGGGGCAATGCAGCAGCAGGAAAAGAAATTATTGAATGAAAAAGTGAGTTGGATTGATTCTATAACTGAGATCTCTGAATTAACCGGTTGTATTTTATCTAATGAATTACTTGATAATTTTCCGGTACATAGAGTGATTGTGAAGGACGAATTGATGGAAGTTTTTGTAGATTATAAAGATGAATTTGTTGAAGTATTGAAACCTGCAAAAGAAGAATTAAAAAATTATTTGTTGGAGCAAAAAATTACTTTGCCAAAAGAGTATTCTACAGAAATAAATATGAAGGCAATAGGATGGATAAAGGAAATATCCCTTAGTCTGAAATCCGGATTTGTCCTTACAATTGATTATGGATTTCCCGGCATAGAATTTTATAGTTCAAAAAGAAGTTCGGGTACACTTGTATGTTACAAAGGACATGAAGTAAATAATTCACCATATTCTGATATTGGTGAACAAGATATTACAGCCCATGTAAATTTTTCTTCGCTAAATGACTGGGGAAAAAAATTTGGATTGGAGTGTACCGGATTTGCTACACAGGGAAATTTTCTTCGCTCTCTCGGATTGATGAATTATTTAAGAAAATTAGAAATGGAAAAAGGAGAGGGCAATGAAAAAATTATTTTTCAGATTAATAAATTATTGATGGATATGGGCAATAAATTTAAAGTTCTTATTCAACAGAAAGGAGTAAAAAGCAAAATGCTTACCGGAATGCAATTTGCACAGCCATTCGTTTAAGGTGTATTACTGAATGCTTTTATGAAAGATCACTGATACTCTTTAATCAATATGCCTGACACATGTATTATTTTTCAGAAGAAGGGAAAATAAGAATTTGCTTTATTTGTCTTCCACAGTTTCAATTAAAAATTAGGTTTTATTCTTTTCTACTCATAATGCAATGCTTCGATCGGGTCTAACCTCGATGCTTTTACTGCAGGATAATAGCCAAAAAATATTCCTGTAATTCCACATACTGTAAATGATACGATGATAGATGTAACTGAGATGAGAGTAGGCCATTTAAGGAAATAGGCTATCAATTGTGATGCACCAATGCCCAAAAGAACACCAATGATACCACCTATGATGCTGATCATAACTGCTTCAATGAGAAACTGCATTAAAATGTCTATTCCCCTCGCCCCAATAGACATTCGCAAACCAATTTCTTTGGTGCGTTCTGTTACTGATACGTACATGATGTTCATAATTCCGATACCTCCGATTACCAAAGATATTCCTGCAATAGCAGTCAATAAAACAGTTAATAACTGGCTCGTAGAACTGAAAGCGCTGATCAATTCAGCCATTACACGTAATTGAAAATCGTCGTCATCAGAAGGCTTTAGATTGTGCGAAGCGCGGAGGATCCTGGTTAATTCGGCTGTGGCAGAATCGGTAGCTCCCTCATTGATGGATGATGCATAAATAGTCTGTATGTAGGTAATGCCAAGAATACGCTCTTGTACAGTGGTGTATGGTGCCAGTATAATATCATCCTGATCAGATCCAAAGGCGTTGGCCCCTTTTGCGGCAAGCACACCTATTATTGTAAAAGGTATTTTATTAAACCGGATGATTTTGCCAACTGGATCTTCTCCGGGAGGGAAAATATTAGAGACAACTGTTTGGCCTATCAAACAAACTTTTGCTGCGGTATTTACATTTTCAGTATTAAATGGAACACCTTCTTTTAATGGCCAGTTGCGTATGGTAAGATAGTCAGGACTTACCCCCATAATTTGGGTTGGCCAGTTTAAATTTCCATAAACCACTTGCCCTCTTGCTGTTGCGGCAGGCGATACTTCGCTTATATATTTTGCATTGGTCTGAATGGCTTTTATATCTTTTAAAGTTAGCGTCTGTAAACCTGTGGAAGCAACTCTTGCTCCTCCACCGCCAACAGTAGTATTGCTATAAGGAAGTACAGTGATCATATTGGAACCCATGCTTGATAATTGGGTTTGAATACTTTGTTTTGATCCCTGCCCAATGGCGACCATTGCTATTACTGCGGCAACTCCAATAATAATTCCGAGCATAGTAAGCAATGCTCTTAATTTATTTCGTTGCAAAGCTTTTATGGCTATTTGCAAAAGATTGGTAAGTTTCATTTCTTGTTTTTTTAATATAAAACCTGGATCATTGCTATTGATTTTCTGTTTTAGCTTTCATCGCTAACCGGTAATTCTGCAAGCGCTTTTTTTGCGGATCGGATATTTTCATTCGGTGCATCTTTTATTATTTTTCCATCTCTGAGCGTAATGGTCCTGTTACTGAATGCTGCAATATCCGGTTCGTGTGTAACAAAAACTATGGTTCTTCCATGTTCATTCAATTCCTGTACCAAAGCCATTATTTCGTACGAGGTTCGTGTATCAAGATTTCCCGTTGCCTCATCAGCTAATATCATTACTGGCTCATTGATTAATGCTCTTGCAATGGCTACACGCTGCTGCTGGCCTCCAGACATTTGGTTGGGTAAATGATCTTTCCTGTCGGATAACTTCACTGCATCCAATGCTTTCAATGCCTTTTCGTCCCGTTCTCTTTTTGAAACTTTTGGATTGTATAATAAAGGAAGCTCTACATTTTCGATGGCTGAAGTACGCGCCAGTAAATTATATGATTGAAATACGAAACCTATTTTCTCATTACGAATTTTTGCCAGTTCATTACGGGATAGTTTTCCAATATTTACACCATCCAATAAATAGGTTCCTTCGGTAGGCTTATCAAGGCAGCCTAACAGATTGAGAAGTGTTGTTTTGCCAGATCCGCTGGCACCCATAATAGTTACAAATTCGCCTTCATTAACGGAAAAAGAAATTCCCTTTAAAGCTTTGACTATCTCGGACCCCATTTTGAATTCCCTTTTCAGGTCATGTATTTCAAGAATTTTTTTTCCCATTACATCATACTTTATTCAAAATTTTTTATTTGCCTGTTGTAGTTGGTTTTTTAGCCGGTCTTTTTCTTGATGGCATAAAAGGGCTTCTTTCTGTGCCAGATGCATCCACTTCGGCAGGTGCACCTACTTGTATCCCTTCAATTACTTTATCATTTTTATCAAGACCTGACAATACCTGTACATTGATATTATCATTCATTCCGGTAATGATATGTCTTTCGATGATCTGGTTTCCACTCAAAACCCACACCTTTGAATGTTTTGAGGGGAAAGCAGAAGTGTTTTTTCCTCTGGTAGAATCACTTTTCATGTTATGAGTAGCAGGTGTTTTAATAATCTGGTACTTCTTGGTAAGTGAAGAATCGGGAGTAAAGCTTAATGCTTTTGTAGAAATCAATTGTGCCGTGCTGTCCTGCTGCAGATAAATAGTAATGTTAGCCGTCATCCCTGGTTTCAATTTCAGGTCATTATTTTCTGCATTTATTATGGTTGTATAAGTTACCACGTTGGCAGTAATAATCGGTTGCAGCCGTACTTCTCTTACAGTGCCTATAAAAGTCTTATTAGGAAAAGCATCTACGGTAAAACTCACTTGCTGACCGGCTTTTACATTGCCCACATCAGCTTCATCTACTGCTGCCTGTACTTGCATTTTTTTAAGATCGTTAGCTATTGAAAAGAGAGTAGGAGTACTAAAACTGGCAGCAACTGTTTGTCCTGCACTTACATTGCGCGATAATACGGTACCATTTATAGGAGAATAAATATTTGTATAAGAAAGGTTCCTTTCTGCCGCGGCTAAAATCGCTTTCGAACTGCTAACTGCTGCCAATGCTGTATTGTAAGTAGATTGTGCTGTTTCAAAATCAGCTTTGCTGATAGCGCCTACATTATATAATTTCGTTTGCCTGTCAAAATTTTGTTGTTGATATTCCAAAGTGCTTTGCGCATTTTGGAGATTGGCTTTATCCTGGTTCACCTGGTCAGTTAATAAGGATTTATCCAATGTGGCTAAAAGTTCTCCTTTTTTTACAACCGAATTAAAATCAACATAAATATTTTGAATGGTTCCTGATACCTGTGAACCTACATTTACTGTATCAACTGGTTCTATAGTTCCAGTGGCGGTTACACTATTAGAGATGATACCGGTGTGCATATTCTCTGTGATTAAAGTAATGGGTTTATCTTCTTTTTTCTTCTTGATAAAATAATATATTCCTCCGGCTATTATCAGTATCAAAACTATCCAAATAAATTTTTTCATTTTTTTTTAAATTATAACGTTATTGGTTCTCCCAAATAGAATTCATAAATGCCGTGATTTAATATGACATTATATTTAGCTTGTGTCAATGCTTGTTGCGCCTGTATGAACAAATTTTTTTGTACCAGGAAATCTACCACATTTAAAGCGCCTAATTTTAACTGCTCGTTTGATATCCGGTAATTTTCTTCATTGGCACTAAACTGAACCTGCGCTGCATCATATTGCCCTTTTGCATTTAATACATTGATATAAGCCTGCTCTACCTCTTGAGACAAAACCAATTTTGTACTCTTTAATGCAAGTTTGGATTGATCAATTTCTATTTTTGCTTTTTCTATGTTTGTTTTGTTCGTACGATTATTAAAAATGGGGATATCCATCGTTACTCCTAATTGCTGATAAAAATTATTATTTAATTGACTTGGATAACTAATCTTTTGTCCGTCGGAATATCCGCTGCTTAAAGAAGCCCCCGCAGAGATAGTTGGCCTGGTCGCAGCATAAAATTGCTTTAATTGCAGATCCGATTGTTGTAGAGATATTTCACTAATTTTTACTTCCGGTCTGTTTCGCAAGGCACTATCCTGTACTGTTTGTAAATCAGTTGCTTCAGTTGGGATTGCAATTTGCATTGAATCCGGAACTTGCAAATTATAGGGAGAAGGCAACTCCAGAATTTGCTTAAGAGTTAGTGTATTTTGTCTCAATTGATTCTGTGCAATTACAAGATTATATTTGTCAGTAGCCAGTGTGGCTTCTAATTGTACCAATTCTACTTTTGCAATACTACCCGCACCAAAAAGTACTTTCCCATTATCGTATTGTGCCTGAGAAGTCTGAAGCACATTCTCCAGGGCGATAATATTTTCTTTGGCGAGAAGAATATTGAGATAAGCCTGGGTAATTTGTATCGTAATGTTATTTTGTGCTTCCTGCACATTTAAGTTTGCTGATCGTATATTAAGTTGCTGAGCCTGAATATTATTTTTTAAATATCCTCCCTCGTATAGAATCATTGAAGAATTGACACCATAGTTGCTTGCAAAATTAGATTCTGTTTGAAAACCTCCAATTACAGGATTGGCATTTTTGGAATTAGTAAAATTTTGCGAAGTACTGGCAGTAAGGTTGGGCAACCGGGCTCCTTTTGCCTGTAATAAACTTTGATAATTGATATCCACATCTTTAACCAGTGTTTGCAATTGGATGTTATTCTTATTTGCATAATCGAAGCAATCCTGCAAAGTCCACTTGTCGGGTAATCCACTATAAGGGTTATTCTGGGCTATTGCAGAGTGACAAAAAAAAGTACTGCCAAAAAATAACAGAATGATAATTTTTGGATTTATGAAAATAAATGGAATGGCCTTTTTCATGTTCTTTGTTGTAGTATACATTTTTAAAATAGAGGATAATTTTTTCACTCAATGATTCCTGTTTTATTTTTTATTCGGGGTTTTGACGCTTTTTATCTAATAAATCCATCGTAAAGAAAAATTAATATATAAATTTCATTTTTATTTATATAAAATCAAAAATTATTAATAAAGCCGAATTCAATTTATTTGACCAAAGCAAAAATCATTAAGGATCTTTTGTTGAAAAAATGATTTATGAGTTAACTGAGAGTAGATTTATTATTATGTAATAATTAATAGAAATCTGCAATAATTCGCGACCTGTGTGGACACTTGTTTACTATTCAGGATGAGATTTACTAAGTTCGTTTTTTCTTTGTCAGGGTCTTGTCTAAATTTGCATCTCGTAAATCTTTAAATGACTACTACTCCAACAATAGAAAATACACTTCAAAAAACAATTTATCCCATTTTAATCGCGATTAGTTTTTCGCATTTATTAAATGATACCATCCAATCTTTAATTCCGGCTATTTACCCGATCTTAAAAAATAATTATCATTTATCTTTTGCCCAGGTTGGGTTAATTACTTTTACTTTTCAAATGGCTGCTTCAATTCTGCAACCTTTTGTGGGCCTTTATACTGATAAAAAACCTCAACCTTATTCCCTTGCTATGGGGATGGGATTTACTTTAGTGGGCTTGCTGGCTTTATCTATGTCTCATCATTTTTATATGGTATTAATTTCAGTGGGACTCATCGGCATTGGTTCCTCAGTTTTTCATCCTGAATCTTCAAGGATGGCGCATGCTGCAGCCGGTAATCAGCGTGGAATGGCACAATCTATTTTTCAATTAGGTGGAAACCTGGGAAGTTCTATAGGCCCCTTACTTGCAGCATGGATTATAGTTCCACACGGACAGACAAGCATCGCCTGGTTTTCCATGATAGCTTTATTGGCAATAATTGTTTTGACCAGAGTGGGAAATTGGTACAAAAATTATATACTATGCCACCAGTCAAAACAAAAAACCAAAGCAGTGGTTTGGCATCCTTCCTTTTCGAAAAGAAAAGTCACTTTTTCTGTTGTAATATTATTAGTGCTGATTTTCTCAAAATTTTTTTACCTCTCCAGCATTAGAAGTTATTTTACTTTTTATCTCATCAATAAATTTCACGTGGGTATTCAGGCTTCACAGATCTATTTATTTGTGTTTCTTTTCTCTGTAGCATGCGGCACAATGATTGGAGGCCCTTTGGGCGACAGGTTTGGGCGCAAATATGTAATCTGGTTTTCCATTTTAGGTACGGCGCCTTTTTCTTTAATGCTACCTTATGTAAATCTTTTCTGGACAGGAATTCTAATAGTTCCGATAGGATTAATATTATCTTCAGCATTCCCTGCAATTTTAGTGTATGCCCAGGAATTAATTCCTGGAAAAATAGGAATGATATCGGGATTATTTTTTGGTTTTGCATTTGGAATGGGCGGCATCGGTTCTGCATTACTCGGTAATCTTGCAGATAAAACAAGTATTATTTATGTTTTTTATGTTTGTTCTTTTCTTCCACTGATTGGAATTATAACGGGATTGTTGCCCAATATTGAGGGTAGCAGAAAGAAGATGAAAAGTAGAGCAGTGATAACTAAATAGGTAAAGATTGATAATTATCTTGTAAATAGAAATAAACTTGGGGGAAGATAAAGTCTAAAGGAACTTAAATTTGAATAAACATGGATGAAATTCATTTAAAATTAAAACTATAAATTATGTTGGCAAAACAATGGCTTACTAACACACGCAAGATCATGTCCCGGATTGAAGAGACTCAGATGGAAAACATTAAAAAGGCGGCAGGATTGATGGCGGATTCGATCCAGGCAGAACGATGGGTTCACCTGTTTGGGTGCGGTCATTCTACGTTGCCGATTGAGGAAGTTTATCCGCGGATTGGAAGTTTTGTGGGCTTTCACCCTATTGTAGAATTGCCACTTACTTTTTTTACCAATATCACGGGACAAATGGGCGTACACCAATTTATTTTTTTAGAAAGAGTAGAAGGCTATGGAGTGGAAATTATGAAAGGATACAATTTTGATAAGCGCGATACGATGTGGCTTTTCTCTCATTCCGGAATTAATAATGTGAATATTGACATTGCCTTTGAAGCAAAAAAGAAAGGAATGAAAGTAGTGGTATTTGGTTCTGCTGCCGAAGCAAAAGGGAAAAAAACAAGACATTCAAGTGATAAAAATATTTTTGAAATTGCAGACATTGTTGTGGATACCTGCGCACCAATCGAGGATGCGTCTGTTCGTTTGAAAAATCATGTTGACAAAATAGGCCCCGTTTCCACAATGGCTTTCATCACGTGTGTATGGATGACGGTGACTACTGTTGCAGAGATTTTAGAGGAGCGCGGTGTAAAATTATATATTCATCCTTCACACAATGCACCGGGAGCCGGTGATTCCAAAGCACGCTTAGATGAGGCACTGGAAGTTTATAAGCAAAGAATTGCAGGAGTTTGATTTTTTGAATTTACAAAAAAGCTGCTCTAATAAAATATTAAGAAGAAAGAGAAAACTTATAGGTTTTTTTGATGAAACGCTGATCTTAATTTTTCAATATTCATTGAACTCTTTCCAAAATCATTAAGCGTTGTTTTATTTACAGGTTTGCCCAATACATTTATCTGTGTATGCAAATCATCAATACTGGTCAATTTAACTAAAATAACTTCGCCCATGAACGGAAGGTTGCACCTTTCTCTATCTCCAAATAGTATTCTAAGCGCAATAAATAGATTACCGCAATTCTTATTTCGCCAAACTCCCTTCCAAATCCTTATTCGCTAATTGTCCGCAAGCCGCATCAATATCTTTACCGCGGCTTACCCTCAGCCTCACATTTACGCGGTGTGCAGCGAGATAATCCATAAATTTTTGAGTAGCTTCTTTATCCGGTTTTTCGTAATCAGCATTTTCAATTGGATTATATTCTATCACGTTAATTAAATGAACTGGTACCTGCCTGTAGATTTTTATCAGGTCATCAGCATCCTGTATGGAATCATTTTCATTCTTAAATAAAATGTATTCAAATGTGATATCATTTTTTGTTTTATCATAAAAATAATTCAAGGCTTCTATCAGCGATTTGATGTTATTGGTTTCATTTATGGGCATTAACTCGCTTCGTTTTTTATCATTCGCTGCGTGTAGCGATACTGCCAGGTTGAATTTTACGCCATCATCACCCAACTGTTTGATCATTTTTGATATTCCGGAAGTAGAAACAGTAACTCTCCTGGAACCCATGCCGAGCCCGTCTGGCGCTGTAATACGCTCGATAGCTTTCAATACATTTTTATAATTCAACAATGGCTCTCCCATTCCCATAAAAACAATATTGCTTAATTTTTTCCCATAAGTTTTTTCTGCCATCTCATTTAGCAAAGCTGCTTCATCATAAATTTCATCAAAGGTTAAATTGCGTTTTCTCTCCATAAAGCCCGTCGCACAAAATTTACAACTCAGGCTGCAACCAACCTGGGAAGATACACATGCCGTTTGCCTGTCTTCTACCGGAATTAAAACGCCTTCCACCAAATGGCCATCAAAAGTTTTGAACCTGCTCTTTATGGTTCCATCGCTGCTGTATTGAGAGAGATCGTTGGTTAATGCAGGGAAAGAAAAACTTTTGGAAAGAGAATCTCTCAGCTCTTTACTAAGATTAGTCATATCCTCAAAACTCCGTGCGTGTTTTTTCCAGATCCATTCCCACACTTGCTTTGCACGGAATTTCTTATCACCTATCGATAAAAAATATTCGGTTAATTCGTCCAAAGTAAGTGTCCTGATGTTTTTTTGAGCGCTCATTTTGCAAAGATGAATTAATTGTGGAATTGTTAAAGGGTTTTATTTGTTAAATTGATAAGGGTTGAAAATATTTATCTTGCAACTCTTTTAAAAAAATACAATGGAAACTGTTTACGTAATTGATGCATTAAGAACAGCCATAGGCAGGTACGGCGGCGCTTTAAGCTCGATCCGCCCTGATGATCTGCTCGCAGATGTTATCAAAGCGTTGGTAAAAAGAAATGGGAAAGTGGATCTAAATGACATTGAAGATGTGATTGCAGGAGATACCAACCAGGCAGGCGAAGATAATCGCAATGTAGCGCGCATGGCGTCTTTACTCGCAGGCTTACCTGTTTCCGTTGCCGGAAATACCGTAAACCGTTTATGTGCCAGCGGGCTACAGGCAGTTATGGATGCATCACGTGCTATTATGTGCGGTGATGGAGATATTTTTTTGGCAGGCGGCGTGGAAAGTATGACCAGGGCACCTTTCGTAATGAGCAAAGCGGAAGGAGCATTTAGCAGAAAGGCTGAAATTTACGATTCTACGATTGGCTGGCGTTTTCCCAATAAAAAATTAATTGAAAAATATTATCCTTATTCCATGGGCGAAACTGCGGAAAATGTTGCCGGTCAATGGAAAATATCACGCCATGCGCAGGATGAATTTGCTTTTGAAAGCCAGCAAAAATATTATGCGGCTTTGGCGGCCGGAAAATGGAAAGATGAAATTGTGCCGGTAGAGATTACACCCAACAAAACTGACCGTATTATTTTTGATACTGATGAACATCCCCGAAAAAGTACTCTTGAGAAATTATCCCTTTTAAAGCCGGCTTTTATAAAAGACGGAACCGTTACTGCCGGTAATTCTTCAGGCATCAATGATGGTGCTTCCATGCTGCTACTGGCAAATGAAAATGCTATAAAAAAATATGATTTGAAGCCAATGGCCAAAGTAGTAAGCATGGCTGTTGTGGGTGTAGAGCCTGCTATCATGGGAATAGGACCTGTAGTTGCTACCCATAAAGCATTAAAGCGTGCAGGCCTTACCGTTAGTGATTTGGATTTAATTGAATTGAATGAAGCGTTTGCTTCGCAATCAATCGCCTGCATACACGAACTCGGTCTTGATTTAGAAAAAGTAAATGTGAATGGTGGTGCTATTGCGCTTGGGCATCCATTAGGCTGCAGCGGTGCCCGCATTGCAACTACTTTGTTGTATGAGATGAAAAGGAGAGAAGCGCGTTATGGCTTAGCTACTATGTGTGTTGGGGTGGGGCAAGGCGCAGCGATGATATTTGAAAACCATTTGAGGAAGCAGTAGTTTTTTGATTAGTAGGTTAGAAATTTTCACCAAAAGCCGGAAAGCTGATTGCTCACTCAAACACTGGAACATCTTCGATCACCAAACCTCATAAGACAACAATTCATTTTCCACCTTTATACGATTACCTTCCTTGATCGTAATAATCACGGCAATTGTAGTAACCACGGCCGCAGTAAGGAAATAGAATGTAGAACAACTACCTTTCTTTTTTTTATTTTTTCTTTGATTGCTCATTTTTTATATCAAAAAATTATACTGCAATTTAAGAAAAGAATGAAATTTAAAAAAGAGCTATTATTAAATTAAGATTATAATTTTCCTTTTGTGTTAATATAAGCATCTGTCAACAGGAACTTGATTATTTGAAATTTATTTTCAACAAATCATGTTTAACTTCGTTTTTATAAATAGTATTTCCAATGGCCTCTTTGCCAAAAAAAATGAACCCTTTTTCCAGGATCAATAACGATACCGGTTTTGCAACCAACAGCACTGATACCGGAGGCCGTTTCCTGAACAAGGATGGCAGTTATAACTTAGTTAAGGTAGGAATGCCTTTCCGGAAAAGATTTAGCATGTTTCATGATATGCTAAACCTCCCTACCTGGAAATTTATTGTTGTCATCTTTCTTTTTTACATCATTATCAATATCATTTTTACTTTTATATATTTCGTGTTAGGTCCTTCTCAATTTGATGGATTAATACCTGGAAATGATTGGAAAATTTTCAGAGAATTACTTTATTTCAGCACACAAACAATTACAACCGTTGGTTATGGACATGTAAGTCCTGTCGGAGACGGAGTAAACGTGGTGGCGGCGATTGAAGCGCTCACAGGATTTCTTTCCCTTGCAATTGCTACTGGTCTTATCTATGGCCGTTTCTCGAAACCCAAAAGCTATCTTATTTTTAGCGATGATGCATTGATAAGCCCTTTTAAAAATGGGACGGCGTTAATGTTTCGCTTTGCCGGATATAAGGACATGCATTCGCTTACAGATCTTGAAGTAAGAGTTAATACGGGTTTATATTTAGTTGAGAACGGTAAGGCCGATTATAAATACTTTACGCTGGACCTGGAAAGAACAAAAGTGGAAAGCATGGCTATGAGCTGGACGGTGGTGCATCCTATTGATGAGAAAAGCCCATTTTATGGCTTTACAGAAGAAGACATGAAAAACGCTGATGCAGAGATATACGTTTCGCTTCGGGGCTTTGATGATGTGTTCTCCAACTATGTGCAACAACGGACTTCTTATACTTATAATGAAATATTATTTAGCCGGAAATTTATTCCTATGTTTCGTGAGAGTGATGATGGCAGAACAACGATTCTTGAATTGCATAAATTAAATATTCATAAGGCAGTTTGAAATGTTACTAATAACAGTTAATCATTGGATTCAATTTCTTTTGATTAAAAAATGAATGATTTCCTTAAAAGAGTTTACAGTAAACAAAGGAATAATCAGGATTTATCTTTTTGTTGTCAATGATTAGCCTTTATGTAATTTTTTCTGATGATAGAAAGCAAATAGAATTATAAGTTGCTTTTTATTTGCTCTTCCAATTTGTTTGTAACAGATTCGTCAAATCCGCTTTCAGCATATATTATGTTACCTTTTTTATCGATTAAGTATAAAGTTGGATATCCTGAAACGTGATAATCTTTATTCACATCTTTTTTATCCAACAGCACCTGGTAGGTAATTCCGGCTTTTGAAATAAAGCGTTTAAGCGTGCTGTTTTCTTCATCAACCGGATCAGTACCTATTACATTTAATCCTTTCCTTTTATATTTTTCATGGAGTGATTGTAATATTGGAATTGCTTTTCGACAAGGTGGGCAATCTTTGTAGAAAAAGTCTATGAGAACAAGATGGCCTTTAAAATCTGATAAAGAAATATTTTTAGAGTCCAAAGTTTTTAAAGTCCAGCCAGGAGCACTCGTGTCCTTTAGTAATTCCAATATTTTTGGTGCTACATAATCCTGTATGTTGCAATAAGAAGGAATAGCGGATAATTGCAATGGCTTTAAATTTTGAGCATTATTAAAATCATACTTTTTTAAGGTATAAGAAGAAAAGCCTCTTGAGGTGTCACCGTATGCAATACCTTTTGACGATTCAGAATATTTTACCGGAATCATGTCTTTGGTATTGATCCAATAATCATATTTATCCGCTACCGTGTATGATTTTTGGGTACTGTCATACTTAGGGTACACGGTCATCTGAACATGGTAGCAATAATAATTATTGAGTGATTCTATTGCAATGAATTTGAATAAATGCCGTGGGTCAGAATAATCACTCGCTTTTGGGAGTGGCTTACAATCGGCATCTATGAATGGTCCATAAAAGGTAATAATGTCATTTCTGCGGAGATCCATTAAATCTTTAATCCACCTGGTCTTAGACATTATTTTGGCCATACTATCGTTTTTTGAATAGGTTACCAATTCGTTGCCTGTATAAAGCCGGTTATCAATATAAAATAATCCTTTATGAAATCTTTCCGAATTAAAAGCGATTGGGTATAGAGAATCATTCTTTAATTTATTGAAATAAAATTTGTACCCGATATCCCAGGTAGTGTCGTTGTTATCCCCAAATGTCATTTTCATTTCCATATCATAAAATCCGTTTTTAATAGTCAGGCATTTTAAATAGGATTCTTTTAAAATTTCTTTTGGGTCTTGTCCATACGATTTTAAAGAAATTAAAAAGAGGAAGAAGAGAAGAATACGTTTTATCATTTCAGCTTTATTTTTGTAGAGATAGACTGAATGACTGACAGTCATAAAAAGATAATAGGCTAAAGTAAGTTATTGAAAGTAGTGTTTGAGAAGATCGGTGTTAAAGGAAATGGAAAATCCTATAATTTGTTTGTTTGCATTCGAATCTAATTCTTTAAAATATCACTGATTCAAAATATTCACCGGCAAAATAATTTCCCAGCGATTGTAACCTGTACCGCCATAAAGATCTTTATTTAATAAACGGCTGTATCTAACTCCAAAAGAAACATTTACTTCGTTCCACCATTTGGTATCGAAATAAATCTCAGTTCCGGTAGAACGGAAACTGGCGGAGTAGGGAGTGTTGTTTGAAAAAAAATCCTTCACTTCAGTATCATCATAAAATAAATTAGCCCGCACTCTTAAAAAATAAAGTATATCTGCGAAGCCCCAATCGGGAAGAGCTAAAGGCAAATTATAATTAATTCCCCATTTATACATTTTATAAAAATTCACAGCCTGGTAACCTCTTGAAAATGGGAATTCGCTGGAGAAACTGATTTTGTTCAAACTGTCCTGATGCAAATAGGCTCCATTTAAAACGACGCTATGTTTTTTGCTAAATCCAGGGAAATATAAATTGCCGGTTGCCAGGTATTGAAAGCCTCTATATTTGGTTAATGGTGTTTTATAAGCAAGCGAAACCGTTTGTGCAAAGCTGGGAAAAATTTGTTGTTGTGCCATCTGAATCTCATGACTAAATGATAAAAAATTACTGCTGTAACTGTAAGATGGTGTTCCTAATGTGTCTTTGTAGGTTCCTCTGAATGTGGCGCTGCTATAAACATATTGTGATCCGAAATTCAGGTAAGTAAATGAACGTCCTTTACTAAAATCGAGTGGGATATTAAATCCTGCATAAGGTTCAAATTGATTATAATGAATGAGATTTTGATGGAATAATGAATTTCTGTCTATGAGGTAATTTACACCCGCAGAAAGGTAAGGAAACCAGGCGCCATATATTGCGTCAAAGCTTACTTCTTTATATTTTTCAGCACGGTCATAAGTAAAAGATACATTGGATTGAAGTGTATTTAAAATATTTTCACTCACCAGGCTCAAAGTATATTGTGGATCATTTACTGCGGGCTCAATACTGTGAAAATTAAAAAGATCAAAGGTTTTCCGGTATTTTTTAATGGCAAAAGTTTCGTTCGGGACTGAGTATAATAAATCGGAGTTGGTATTATTGAGAACAGTGATACCAAAATCTGAAGTACCTTTTTGAAGGTCTTCCTTATTTATTTCCACGAATTTCAAAGATTGTTTTGAAAATTGCTGCAAACGATATCCTTCGGCTGTAAATGAACTCCACACTATCTTTGAATTACTTACCGTGGCATGATATTTTCCCAAACCCTGCTCATTTTTTGTTTCAATAAGCCATATTTTCTTATCGCGGAATGTATAAGCAAACAACTCGTCATTTTTTTTATAAGCATAAGAGAAATAAAGTGTGTCATGGGAAAAACAGGGAAACCCAATTACATTATAAGTAAATGGAAGAAGGTATTCCGTTCTGTCATTGGCAAGGTCAATTTCCTGGAGAGACATTTTTCCTTCGGAATTTCTGACGGCAGAAATTATTTTATGACTATCAAAAAATTTAGGATAAGTATAAAATAATTTATCAGGATTGGGAAGTACATAAATGATTTTACCAGTCTTGGAATTTAATAATTCCAGTTCACATTTTCCGGAAGTGAATTCATGTACCGCGACAATTTCACGACCATCGGAACTAATATCAGGTGAAAAATATTTATTTCTTTTCGTAAGCGTATATTGATGACCGTTAGTAACATCAAGAATTTGCAGATCGCTATAATCTCGATATCCCCACCTTATATCCGGGCGATAGGAACTATAAACTATTTTTTCGTTTTTATAACTGAAATAAGAATCTAATGTATAATCCTGTGTTCTGATTTTATATTCTTTATTTCCTTTACGTATTACAAATTTTGGAATTTTTTTATAGGTATCTTTTTCATAAATAAGAGAACCGTTTTCGGTAAAAGAAGGATATTGTTCATCCCGAAATGCACCTAATCCTTCTCCCTCCTCACTTGGTTCCCCGGGAGGAGGGGAGTTGAATTCTTTCTTGAAAAAATCAATTCCTTCATTTCTAAAAGTAAGAAAATCAACACCTGAATATTTTTTTATGGCATGTTGAAATGGATAAAAAAGGCTTTTATAAGCAGCCGCATCCCCAATTACTTTTTCCCAAAATTTATCTCCATATTTTTCACGTCCATAAGAAACCAATAAATATCCAAGCGCATAATGATCCGGCACAAAATCTTTTAACGATCCATTTCTCATTTTCATCCAACTGTAATTTTTTCCGGCTTTCCAAAGCGAACGATATGGATCGAAAAAGAAAGGTAATCTACCGCGTCCCTGCCTGCTTAAATTGGTTTCATTAAAAACCGCATCGCCTTCATAAAACCAATTAGGTATTGCTGCATTATTGGCAAGCGCTTGGCCTTCTTCGCCAAAAAGAATACGCATCACTTTTGAAAGTCCTGCGTCAAAATTATTGAATTGCTCTACATGCCTGTATTCATGGATGGTAAGCTGGTCAGGCCAGGGAAGACTTCCCATTTCAAAGCTATTTTGATCGGGAGTTAAATAAAATTCACTTCTAAATGGCCCTAAAGCAACATAAGCATTGGATACTGTAGTTTGGTTTTGAAGAACGATATTTATCTTTTTAGAACGGGTTCCTATTGTTCTTTCTGTTGGCACTTTTATATATGAAATAATATTGGTAATTCTTGTTGCAACAGAATCAAGATCCGCAGGAAATATAACCCGCGAATCAGGAGTGTTTATTTGTTTCCATTTTAGGGAAGGAGGATTGCCCGAAAAAATTTGTGAAAATCCCTTCGAACAGGCAAAAAGCATTAAAAAAAATAATGAAATTTTTAGAGCATGGATCATATACTTCTTTCTGTGTTAAAGATAGGAAAATGTTTTTTTTGTCAAAAGATAAATTGGATTACAAAAAATGTAACTTGCAATTAAGAAAGCACAACTATCCCGAACATTTTTTGTTTATATCATTATACTTTTAGCTGATTATTTTCGTTTTTCCAGAAATGTATTTTGAATATTTGTAACCACAAAAAGAAAACATGCTCAAATTATTTTCACTTCTTTCATTGGCATTTATGATTTTTTTTTGTGTTTCATGTAAAAAGTCAAATCCGGCGAATAGCCTTCCGGTAGAACAATTTTTTGAAACCAATATCCTTAATCGCAATTTTGTGGTTTCCTTAGCGCAGGATAGTTCAGGAGACATTACTTCAGAATATAGTGGTTACATTTTTGTTTTACTTAAAACAGACCTTTATCATGGGCCTTTAACAGCGACAAATGGGTCTAACAAATATGAAGGAACCTGGAGCGCAGATAGCGACTATGGAAAACTGACAATTACTCTTCCGGATACACCGCAGGTTTTTCAATTTTTAACACGCGACTGGCGTTTTGTAAAAAAAGGTATTCCAACACTTCAATTGGCTCCCTGGGGAACTACACAACCTTATTTGCTAAACATGACAAGGCAATAAAGAGTAGCTCACCTTTTAGAAAGATATAAAACTACACATTTTTTAAACTTCAAATAAAGTTTCCTAAAATTCTGAAAGAGAATCATTTCCTAATTAACGGGTTTCACACCTGGTATTGGTATCTTTATTACTTATACCTTCCTCCTCCATATCTTTACAAAAAATCTTACATGAAAATAAAAGAGATTTATAAATATCTTGAAAGTACTGCCCCGCTTAATTTCCAGGAAAATTATGACAATGCAGGATTATTGATAGGGAATGATGAAACTGAATGTACGGGCATCCTTATTTCGCTTGATGTTACTGAAGCCATTGTGGAAGAAGCGTTACAAAAAAAATGTAATCTTATAGTATCTCATCATCCCATAATTTTCAAAGGAATAAAAAAGTTAAATGGAAAAAATTATGTGGAACGTACCGTAGTTTCAGCCATAAAAAATGACATAGCTGTATATGCAATCCATACCAATCTCGACAATGTGTTGGATGGGGTGAATAAAAAGATTGCAGAAAAATTAGGGTTACAAAACTGTAGTACACTTTTACCAAAAGAACAGATTTTGCAAAAATTAGTTACATTTTCTCCTGTAAACAATGCAGATGCTGTTCGTAATGCCTTATTCCAGGCCGGCGCCGGAGCTATTGGAAAGTATGACGAATGCAGTTTTAATATTAACGGATCGGGAACTTTCAGGGCAAATGAAGGAAGCCAGCCTTATGTGGGAAAAATTGGAGAAAGTCATGTTGAAAATGAAGTAAGGATTGAAGTGATATTTCCATCATTTTTGCAAAAAAAGATCATCCAATCTCTTAAGGCGGCTCATCCTTATGAAGAGGTAGCCTTCTATATTCATGCACTTGAGAATGTGCAGGAAAATATTGGTAGCGGTTTGATTGGAGAATTACAGGAGGATGCCACCGAAACCCAATTATTGAATAAAGTAAAAACCGATTTTCATCTTTCAGTAATAAAACATACTCCATTACTTAATAAACCTGTAAGAAAAATAGCTGTTTGTGGAGGGGCAGGTATTTTTCTTTTAAACAATGCTATGGCAGCCGGAGCGCAGGTTTACATTACCTCAGATATTAAATATCATGAATTTTTTGATGCTGATGCGCAGATTTTGTTAGCGGATATTGGGCATTATGAAAGTGAACAGTTTACGACGGAACTTTTAGCTGAACTTTTACAGCAAAAATTCCCTAACTTTGCCGTCCGAAAAACGGAAATGAATACTAATCCCGTTACTTATTTTATGTAAGGGGATTACAAAAACTAAAAAAATCAATTATTAAAATAATTTATGGCACAGGTAAAAGATTATTCTGTAGAAGAAAAGTTAACGTCACTGGTCAGTCTCCAGAAAGTTGACAGTAAATTAGATGGTATTCAGATTTTAAAAGGTGAATTGCCCATAGAAGTGAGCGATCTTGAGGATGAGATAGCAGGTTTAAATGCCCGGCAAAACCGGATTGAAGAAGAAATAAATGGTATACAGCAATTTATAGAAGAAAAGAAAACTATCATTAAAGAGTCTGGTGAACTAGTAAAAAAATATGAAAAGCAAAGTGATAATGTAAAAAATAACCGTGAATTTGAAGCCATTAATAAAGAAATGGAAATGCAGTCCCTTGAAGTAAAACTAGCTGAAAAACATATCAAGGATGCTACAGAAGAGTTGACTGAAAAAGCAAAACAACTCGAAGTAGCTAAAAAAGGGATTGGAATAAAAGAAACAAATTTGAACGCAAAAAAAGGTGAACTAGAAAAAATTATTGCCGAAACTGATAAAGAAGAAAAACACTACAAAAAACTGGAAGAAGCTGCGCGAGCCGTTGTTGAAGAAAGGTTATTAGTAAGCTACGACAGGATTAGAAAAAATTACCGTAACGGTCTTGCCGTTGTTCCTGTAGAAAGAGATTCTTGTGGCGGATGTTTCAATGCGATTCCGCCTCAAAAGCAAAGCGAAATTAAACAAAGGAAAAAGATTATTGTATGTGAAAACTGTGGTCGTATTCTTGTTGACGATGATCTTGAAAATTCAGTAGAGGTTAAATAAAACCGATTTTTATTTTGAAATAATTGGGGCACTTTTAAGTGCCTTTTTTTATTTTGAAAATTGAAAGGATATCTGCATCAGGTTTCAGTAAAAAATAAAGTAAATATTGTAATTTGCCTTTTTATGCTTCAGCAATTACACATACACAATTATGCGATTATTGATACTTTAGATATCAGTTTTTCAAAACATCTCAATATTATTACAGGAGAGACAGGAGCAGGAAAAAGTATATTGATGGGAGCTCTCAATTTAATCTTAGGCGAAAGAGCCGATACATCAACTTTACTTGATAAAGAAAAGAAATGTTTTATTGAAGGAGTTTTTAAAACCGATCAACTCGGCGTAAAGGATTTTTTGCAGATCAATGATCTCGATTGTGAATCTGAAATATTGATCCGTCGTGAAATTTCTGCGAATGGGAAATCCCGTGCTTTTATTAACGATACACCGGTTACACTTTCACAGTTAAAGCAATTGTCTTCATTACTTGTTGATCTTCATCAGCAGTTCGATACTTTAGAATTGAATAGCAACGATTTTCAGCGAGAGGTAATTGATGCGCTTGCCGGAAATGGGAAATTAGTGGAACAATATCAAATGGTCTTTAAAAAATACCGGATTGCATTACACGAGTTAGAAAAATTAAGCGCAGAACAATCTGCTTCTAATAAAGAATTCGACTACAATCAATTTTTGTTTGATGAATTGGAAGAAGCCAATTTCAAGGAAAATGAGATTGAGAATATTGATGCTGAATTAAAACTAATGAGTAATGCGGAAAATATAAAATCCATTTTATCTGATATTTATTTTCAGATGGAAGAAAGCGAGCAGCCTATGGTACAACAGATAAAATCTATCGCCAATAAACTTCAATCGCTTCAAGATGTATATCCTGAAATAAAAAAATTAGCTGAAAGATTACTTTCTGTACAAATTGAATTAAATGACATTTCTTCGGAAATAGATAATGTTAACCAGAAAGTAAATTATGATGAGGAAAAGATCAATATACTCAGTGGGCGTATGACTGTGGGTTATGCGCTTTTAAAAAAGCACAATGTGCAAACAACTTCTCAGTTGTTCGATATAAAAAATCATCTTGAAAATGAATTAAAAAAGGTAACTAATCTTTCCCATGCAATAGCAGAAAAAGAAAAAGAATCACGTGAGTTTCAATTTGATTTGTTAAAAATAGCAAAGGCCGTTTCTGAAAAAAGGCAGAAGGAAATAAAGCCTTTTGAAGAAAAGGTAAATAAACTTCTTGTCCAGGTTGGGATGCCTAATGCAAAAATAAAAGTGGAAATTACTGAAGTAGAAACTTTAAATTCTTTTGGTATTAATTCTATTGAGTTTTTATTCAATGGCAATTCATCAACAGGAAATCAACAATACGAACTTTTGCGAAAAGTGGCCAGTGGAGGCGAATTGAGCCGGTTGATGTTGAGCATAAAATATTTGATTACTAAAAGCCTGCAATTACCTACATTAATTTTTGATGAAATAGATTCCGGTATCAGCGGTGAAGCCGCAAAGCAGGTGGGTGTTATTTTAAAAGAGCTTTCAGCAGCGCACCAGGTGATTACCATTACGCATCAGCCACAGATTGCCGCAAAGGCAAATACGCACTTTTTTGTTTATAAAGAAATTAAAGGTGATAAGATAATTACAGCCATAAAAATTTTAAATCAGGATGAAAGAATTACTGCTATTGCAACTATGCTAAGTGGTAAAAAACCCACCGCCGCTGCGTTTGAAAATGCAAGAGAAATGATGGGGAATTAGGTAACATAACGCAATAAGTACCCTAAGGAATTTCTGTTTTGCATGTTAAATCCAATAATTATATCCCGACTCCCAATTTTTTATAAATAAAACTCATCAGCCACATAGGGCCTATCAAAAGAAACTGGATATCTTTTAAAAAAGATGGTTTTTTGCCTTCTACCTTGTGCCCGTAAAATTGCCCGATCCATGCTAATACAAAAATAATGATACAAATTAACCACAATGAAACCGGTATATATTTTTCTATAAAATGACATAACAAAAGACATAAGAAACCAAAAAGAATCATACCTATTCCAAGCGAAAAAGAAAGACGGAGATAATATAAAGCAACGAACAAAACAGCAAATATGGCTACATTCAAATGATGATCTTCAATCCTTAATGGAAGCTTTATAGAATAAAGCAAACCAACAATTGAAAAAAAGATGGCAGGCACACATACCCAGTGTATTGATTTATTGGTTTCGTTTTTATGACTTTCGCCGTATTCTTCAAGCCATTTATTTACTGGTTTCATTTATATTTTTTGTCGGAAATAAAAGAATTATGATGATACAAATTATCAATTTTTTTTCATAGAAGCAATTCTAAAAATCAACATGATTGTAATCATACACGGCATGTCGTATCAAAAATTTGCCTTTAAAATGGTATCTTTGCTTTTCAATAGTTTTAAAAAATGGAATCCGCTCAAGATATTTTATCAATAGCACTTAACCATCCGGTGATGCAGGAAGAGATGGAATTGGTTCAGCATAGTTCGCAAAATATTCCGGGCTCAGTACATTACGTCATCAACAGATATCGTAAGTTTCCTGGTGTAAGTGTGGAAGAAACAGGGATGATGATATATAATTATGATACCAAAGATCACAAATCCGGTAATCTTGAGTTGGTATTTTGTATGGAAGGAAACCGCTATTGCAAAGCCAAAGATACAGAATGCAATTTTTGCAGGCATTCTCAATCGCATGGTTGTGAAGAATTAGTTGATACTATTGATGTAGCCTGTTTCCGCTTTAACAGAGATCATCTTTCTCAATTTGTAAAAGGATTAAAAACCACTTCCTTCTCAGAAGATATTTTAAACTTCAGGCACACTTCATCTTTTTCAAAAACGCTTCCTCTGTGTGGAAAAACCAGGACAGTTTTAGATTCCTTGATGAATCATACCTATACCGAAAGTATGGAAAATATTTTCATCAATGCGCAAACTCAAATGCTGTTGCTTTACAGCGTAGATTGTATGGGAGGTGAAGGTGAAGATGATTTTTCGTGCAAATTCCTGGCTAACGAAGCCGATCGTGAAAAAATATCTCTCGCCCGCGAAGTATTATTAAAGCACATTGGCGAGCCACTTACTATAAAGGAACTTAGTCGTAAAGCAGCCATCAACGAATGTTATTTAAAAAAAGGATTTAAAGAAATGTATGGTACCACTATCTTTGATTTTTTTCAGAGTCAACGCATGGAGCACGCCAAATATCTTTTGTATGAAAGAGGATTAACCGTAACCGAAGTTTCCGCTTCACTTGGATATTCTTCCATTTCACATTTTTCTACCGCCTTTAAAAAACATACCGGTATAAAACCCTGCGAACTATTATTCCGTTAATTTATCACTCTCTTTTCTAAAGAAAACATTTACGAGTTGCGAAAATTCTAATGAATAATTTTCAAGAGATTCCAGTATATAATGATTATTATCTAATTATTCAACCCTTTATCCAGACTGATTTCTATCATTTTTTAAATTGATTTCAATCCTATTTTTCTTTGACAAGTGCATGATGAAAAATTAATTTTTATAAAGCAAATTTGCACGATTAAGGATGATTCAAAGAATACTATATACCATATTTGCAATTGCTTTGGTTTCGCATGCTTCGGCGCAAACAAAGCAGGTTGAAGATTCGATCCCGAAATTGCTTGATGAAATAGTAGTTACCGCTACAAAAACCGAAAATAAAGTGTCCAATATTCCTTTGCCTATACAAGTTATTTCCGCCAAAAATGTTCAACTTTCAGGGTCACAAAAGCTGATTGATATATTGCAAATGCAAACAGGTTTGGTGATAGCCAATAATCCATTGGGCACTGCATTACTGGGTTACCCAAATCCTTTTGGGGAAGGTATTCAGATGCAAGGGCTCGATCCGGCTTATACTTTAATCCTTGTGGATGGAGAACCACTTATTGGAAGAAACGCGGGGATTATTAATCTGGGCAGAATTGCAATTGGGAATATCAAACAAATTGAAATAGTGAGGGGGCCGGCTACATGTTTATATGGTTCAGATGCTCTGGCTGGCGTTATCAATATTATTACTGAAGAACCTGTGAAAAATCAATTGCAGCTTCAAACTCATTATGCTACCAACAATACACTGAGTTTAACCGGCTCAGGTAATATTGTCCATAAAAAAATAGCACTGGAACTTTTTGCTAACAGGTATAGCAGTGATGGTTATGATCTTGATAAAAATATTTATGGAAAAACAGTTGATCCTTTTATAGATTATACTGCAAATGTAAAACTCATTTACAACATAGATCATAAAAATAAGCTGACTTTGTCATCCCGTTTTTTTAGGGAAACCCAGTTCAACAATTATCTTATCTATCCGGAAACTTTGCCGGAAATTGTGAAGGGAACTACGGAAGAAACGGATGGAAGTTTGTTTGCACTGCTTCAGCATAGAGTAAATAATAAAGTTTCCTATGCAAGTTCAGTTTATGCAACTTCTTATAGTAACCTTGCAAATGCCTATTTGCAAAAAAATGATTCGTTGTATGAAAAAATTCAGCTTACTGATATTCTGGTACGACCAGAGATACAAGTCAATATTGGAAAACATCTTTCTTCATTATTCGTAACGGGTGCAGGATACAATTATGAACATATAAATTCAACGAGATATAAAGATGTAAATGATTTGAACTCCTGGTATTTATTTGTTCAGAAGCAAATACAATGGAAATCAAAAACAAATATTATTGCGGGGGCCCGGTTCGATAAAAATTCATTGTATCCGGCGCAATTAAGTCCCAAGATTGCAATAGCCTATAAGTTTCAACCCCGGTTTATCCTAAAAGGAAGTGTTGGCGCGGGTTACAAAGCTCCTGATTTCAGCCAGCAATATTTAAACTTCACCAATTCACTTGTTGGCTATACTTTGCTTGGGGCGCGTGAACTTGGTAATGGATTGCAAATGCTTCAAGAATCAGGGCAAATAGACCCCAACATCAATATTAATCCTTATTTGAATGAAAAAAATCTTTCGCCCGAAAAATCGATTGGCGTAAATGCAGGATTTGATTACACGCTGAATGCTCATGCTGTTGTTAGGGTCAATTTTTTCCGAAATGATATCAGCAATCTTATTGAAAGCTATAATCTCCCATTTAATAAAACAAATAATCAATCCATCTTTTCTTACATGAACCTGGATAAAGTATTTACAGAAGGCATGGAAGCAAGTTTCACCTATAATTTCAACCAGCATTTTTCAATATTTGGTGGATATCAATATCTGATTGCAAAAGATAAAGAAATACTTCAAAAAATTAAAAATGAGGAATTATATAAAAGAGATCCTGTGACTTATGTAACCACATTAGTTACAAAAAGTGAATACAAAGGTTTGTATAACAGAAGTAAGAATAATGCTAATTTACTCTTTCAATATAATAATATATTATACAAAGCCACTGCGTTTATTACCGCCAAATTTAGGGGCAGCTATGGTTATAGCGGGCTAAATGGCTTTCAAAACGGAAGTGGTGTGTATGATGATGATAGGGAAATGGTAAATGGTTTTGTTCTTTTAAATTTGACTATTTCAAAAAAAATTGGCTACAGGTGGGAAGCTCAAACCGGTATAGAAAATATGCTTAATTATATCAACGCCCTCCTGATGCCAAATATATTTGGAAGAAGTTATTTTATCAATGTAAATTTTAAATTCGAAAAATAAAACAAAATGAAAATGAAAACTTTGAAAATAAGCCTGGTGGCCGCCGCCGTAATAGTGACGGGATTGATTTCGTGTGGAAAAGAAGAGGTACCACCACCACCGCCACCACCTTCGGTTTCAGTTACTGATTCTATAGAAATACCTTTTAGTACTAGTCACTATACTTTTTATAGTTTAAAAGACAGTGCTATAGTTAACGCAACCGATTCTGCGACTTCTCAATGGGATTTTGGTATTCTTTTCGTGAATATAATTATAAACAGCCACGCAAGCGGACCTGGAAATGGAGGAGTAATAACTAAAATGGGACTTTTTGACACTTGTACCACAGCACCTTTGAGTGGTTATTCTTATGACACCACATCAACTAACCTTGCAATAGACGCGGGATTAACTACAGGTTGGTATAATTATGACTTGAATACTCATGTTTTTAGCCCAAAAGCCGGAGAATATTTTTTGATCAAGACAGCAGATGGACATTATGCCAAACTGGAAATATTGTCTGTTGATTATGCAGGCTATACACCTCCTAATCCAACACCTGATTCGCTAATTTATACTTTCCGTTATAACTACCAGGCTGACGGATCGGGAAATTTTTAATAAAATCATATGAATAAGAAATGGCTTTCAACATATAAATGTGAAAGCCATTTTTGTGTATTTCCATCGGGAATCTTTTCAAAAAGTTAATGAAGTAAAATTCCGACTTCGAAAACTATACAGTGCAAACATATTAAAAAATGATAATTTGCAAAGTATGAAATTAGTTAAAACAAAACCGGCGTTTTTCATAGTGGAACGGCCGAGTCCTAATTAATTTGCTTGTTTTCTCATTATCTATGGAAATATTATGCCAAAGAATTAAGGTGTGGATAAAAAATAAATTTAATAAGGAGGCAAAAAAATTAATTAACAAATCTTAAAATTTCAGTCCTTTATTGATTTACCCTGAGAGGCAAAAATCTTTACCTTTGCATCCTTTTAATTTATCCTTGAAGTTTTATAATTAATGAGGCAAAAATATCGTGAATATAAGCAATTGAATCTTACGGAAATTGCCGGTGAAATTCTTATGTCATGGAATAAGGAGAAATCTTTTGAAAGAAGTATTTCAAACCGTGAAGGGAAAACTCCCTTTGTTTTTTATGAAGGACCTCCAAGTGCCAACGGAATGCCTGGCATTCACCATGTGATTTCAAGGACTTTAAAGGATTTGGTTTGCCGGTATAAAACTATGAAAGGTTTCCAGGTAAAACGGAAGGGAGGCTGGGATACTCATGGTCTTCCCGTAGAATTAGGAGTAGAAAAATTATTGGGAATTACTAAGGAAGACATCGGAAAATCTATTTCGGTAGAAGAATACAATGCCACCTGTCGTCGGGAAGTATTAAAATTTAAAGATAAATGGGATGAGATGACTCAGAAAATGGGTTATTGGGTTGATTTACAACATCCATACATCACGTTTGAAAATGATTACATTGAAACACTTTGGTGGTGCCTGAAAGAATTATATAAAAAAGGCTATTTGTACGAAAGTGTTAGCATCCAACCTTATTCGCCCGCTGCAGGAACCGGATTAAGTTCACATGAACTAAACCAGCCGGGAACTTATAAAGATGTGAAAGATACAAGTGTTGTAGCAATGTTTAAAATGATTCCATCTCCATCGAAAAAATCTGATGAAATGAAATCACCCGCAGAAGCAATGGCAAAATTTGGAATAAATAAATCATTTGATGCATTTACAAACATTGTTAATGAAGAATGGAATTATCGTAATACAGAAATTTTCTTTCTAGCTTGGACTACTACACCATGGACGCTTCCTTCGAATTTAGGATTAACAGTTGGAGATCACATTAAATATGTTTTGATAAAAACTTTTAACCCCTATACACATTTACCAATAAATGTGATACTTGCAAAAGAATTAGTAAAAAATTATTTTAAAGGTGACGGGAAAAACGGAGACTTTGAAAATTACAACTTAAATCATAAAATAATACCCTGGAAAATATTAGAAGAATTTGAAGGTTGGACTTTATCTGGTGCGCATTACGAACAGCTTCTTCCTTCCGAAGCCAATACTTTGAAAAAAATAAGGGAAATTACCCCTGAGGCGCAACCTTTTAAAGTGATTGTAGGAGATTTTGTAACGATAGAAGATGGAACCGGGATTGTTCATACAGCGCCCGCTTTTGGAGCTGATGATTTTAAAGTTGGAAGTAAGAAAGAAAATAATCTTGGTATTTTAACTCTCGTTGACAGAGAGGGGAAATTTGTAGATGGTGTTGGGGAATTCAGTGGGAGATTTGTAAAAGATTATAAAGATGATCCGCATTACACAGATGTAAATGTGGATATTGCCGTTAAGCTAAAAAAAGAAAACCGGGCTTTCAAGGTTGAAAAATACGAACATAATTATCCTCATTGCTGGCGTACGGATAAACCAGTAATTTATTATCCGCTTGACGCATGGTTTATAAAAACTACTGCTGTAAAAGACAGGATGATCGAATTAAATAAAACCATCAACTGGAAACCTGCCTCCACCGGAACGGGAAGATTTGGAAATTGGTTGGAAAATATGGTGGATTGGAATTTGAGCCGTACCCGTTTTTGGGGAACGCCTTTGCCAATCTGGCGTACAGACGATGGTGAAGAAGAAAAATGTATTGGCTCGATAGATGAATTAAAATTGGAAATGAAAAAATCTTTCGATGCCGGATTGTTGGTTGTTGATAAAGGCAAAGAGTCGCAATCGCAAATTGACGAAATAGTAGCCGATCTTCATAAGCCTTATGTTGATAATATTATTCTCGCTTCTAAGGAAGGGAAACCGATGAGACGTGTTCCTGATTTGATAGATGTTTGGTTCGATAGTGGAGCTATGCCTTATGCACAATGGCATTTCCCTTTTGAAAACAAAGACATATTTGAGAAAAACTTCCCTGCGGATTTTATTTGTGAAGGAGTAGATCAGACAAGAGGTTGGTTTTATACGCTTCATTCTCTCGCTGTTTTGTTGTTTGATAGTGTGGCGTATAAAAATGTGGTGAGCAATGGCCTGGTGCTCGATAAAAACGGAAATAAAATGAGTAAGCGGGTTGGAAATGTGGTGGACCCATTTGAAACGCTGGAAGTTTTTGGTCCGGATGCAACTCGTTGGTATTTAATAACAAACGCTTCTCCCTGGGATAGTTTAAAATTTGATACAGAGGGAATCAAAGAAGTTCAGCGTAAATTTTTCGGCACTCTTTACAATACCTATCAATTTTTTGCCCTGTATGCCAATGTTGATAGCTTTTATTTTGAGGAAAAAACTATTCCTGTAAATGAGAGATCTGAAATGGATCAATGGATTCTTTCTACCCTAAATTCATTAATAAAAGAAGTAACCCAAAGCCTGGAGGATTATGAACCAACACAAGCCGGCAGGGCAATTGAATATTTTTTAAACGAACAATTAAGCAATTGGTATGTAAGACTTTGTCGCCGTCGATTTTGGAAACCTGTTGATAAAAATAGCAGCGAAGCACTAAAAGATAAAATTTCTGCCTATCAAACTTTGTATGAGTGTTTACAGACAATCAGTGGATTAATAGCCCCGATTGCACCTTTTTTTGCTGACTGGTTATTTAGAAATTTGAATGAGGTTACCCAAAAATCAAAAAGCGACTCAATTCATTTAACTGATTTTCCTTTGGCTGATGAACCCTTGATCAATCCGGCACTCGAAAAAAGAATGGCTTTGGCACAGGACATTTCTTCGCTTATTTTATCTCTGCGCAAAAAGGTGACAATTAAAGTACGGCAGCCACTTCAGAAAGTAATCATACCAGCAATAGATAATGATTTCGAAAAAAATATTCGTAAGGTTGAAAATATTATTAAATCGGAGACTAATATAAAAGAGGTTGAAATACTGCCTGCAGGCAATGATTTTATCAAAAAGAAAGCAAAGGCGAATTTTAAAACTCTGGGGAAAAAACTGGGACATAAAATGAAATGGGCCGCAGCGAAAATCCAGGAAATGGACGATGATGCGATCAGTCAAATACAAACAGAAGAATTTTTATTAAATCCTGAATTTGAAAGTAAAAATGAGGAACCTATTTTTATTTCAGCAGAAGACATTGAAGTAAATACTAATGAGATAGCAGGGTTTGAAATTGCTGTTAAAGGAACCTTAACGGTAGCTCTTGATCTGGCCATTTCACCACAGTTAAAGAATGAAGGTTTTGCAAGAGAATTCATTAATAGAATCCAAACTATTCGAAAAGAAAGGAATTTTGAACTAACTGATAAAATACTGCTAATTGTAGAAGAAAAAGACGCAGTGAAAGATATAATTACAGAATTTAATGAGTATATTTGCGCCGAAATTTTGGCAGAAAAAATCAAATTTTCGGCAAAGATTTTAAATGGCACCAAAATAGATGTTAATAATGACATTTTTATTGTAAATATTACAAAAGATATTTAAGTATGGCGACAAAGAATAAAAAAGCAACATCTGTTGCAAAAAAAGTTAAAACAGCAAAACCGATAAACAAAAAAGTTGCTGTTAAGAAGGTTGTTGCACCCAAAAAAGTGTCTGCAAGGAAACCGGCCGTTAATACAAAAGTAAAAAAAGGAGTGCCTCACAAAAAAGCGGCACCTAAATTGAGTAAAGCTCAGAAATCCGCTAGCATTATTAAAAAACCATCTCCGGTTAAAAAAGCTGCTAAGGCCGGAGTTAAAAAAGCAGCCCCTAAGAAATTGGCTATCCCTAAAAAAAATACAATTAAAAAGGTATCAGTCAGCCCAAAAAAGTCTGGTATCAAGAAGGAAAAATCTGTTGTAAAGAAAAATGCACCTGTTAAGAAACCTGTTGTTGCAAAACCGGTAAAACAAAAATCTGCTGAAAAAGTAGTTTCAAAACCAGATAAAAAGACTTTAACTGATCACAAGATTGAGCTTAAAAAAGCGGTATCTAAAATAAGAAAGCAAAAAAAGGAGGGAGTAAAAGCATCGAAGAGCCCAAAAAAAGATTTTGTAATGCCCAAAATCAGTACAGAGAAAGCCCGAAAATATGAGCCTGAATTTACCAAGTCAGTTCTTGATCAGTCACCGGCAGAAAATAATGGGCCTAGCATGCGTTACAGTGATGTTGAACTTATGGAATTCAGAGAATTGATAACCCGTAAATTAGAAACCGCTAAAAAAGAATTAGGCTATTTACAGGGTCTTATAACACGCAAAGATCAAATGGGTGGAGATGAAAGCGATAACCGTTATATGACTATGGAAGATGGGAGCCTTAGTATGGAAAGAGAACAATTAAGTCAAATGGCAAGTCGCCAGATTACTTTTATTGACCATCTTGAAAAAGCGATGATGCGCATTGAAAATAAAACTTATGGCATTTGCCGTGTTACCGGAAAATTAATAGATAAAGCAAGGCTAAGAGCGGTACCACATGCTACTCTTTCAATAGAAGCAAAGATGGGAATTGCTAAATAAATTCAATAATCTTCTTTAAAAAAGGGAATTGTGGGAACGATTCCTTTTTTTATGAAATTATTATTTGGATGCCATAGCAAATGTAGCTACGCTTAATTTTGTATTCTTCACTTTTAATATTTCTGCACCACACGCCTCTAATGTTGCTCCAGTAGTAATTACATCATCTACCAATAAAACATTTTTGTCTTCGAGTTGTTGGGGATTGGTTACCAAAAATGTTTTCTCTACATTTTTCCATCTTTCCAGGCGGTGTTTTTTGGTTTGAGATTCCGTAAATACTTTTCGGATTACGTTGTTTTTTACTACAGGTTTATTGATAATTTCTGAAATTCCTTTGCAAAGAATTTCCGCCTGGTTATACCCACGCATTTTTTCCTTTTTTTCAAACAAAGGAAGTGGTATGATCACATTAATATCATTAAAACGATTACTGTTGACTAAACTTTTTCCTATAAGATTTCCAAAGAACTGTCCTGCTTTTTTATTTCCTTTATATTTTAATTCATGAATCATATTTTTAATTACAGACTCTTTGGAAAAATAAAATTCACTCATGGCTGCAGTTACCGCCATCCTTCCCCAAAATTGTTTTTCAACAGGATTATTGATATGCATTGCAAAATTGGTATGAGGCAGATTATTGATACATTCAAGGCAAAGAAAGCTTTCTACATCAATCACATCACTTCCGCATCCGATACAAATGTGTGGATACAGCAAATGAAAAAATGAAGAAGATGTAAAAAAAGTACTTTTCAATTGAGCCAATTGTTTTTTTTATTGGAATTCTCCTTACTAAAATTAAAAGGAATTATTTAGTGTCTGCAAGAAAACGATACAATCCTTTACTACAAAAGGATACAGCCGAATAATAGTTATGAACACACGTGCATAAGTGTTAATTCTACTGCATTTCAGCACAATTGTTGCTCATTATTGGTAGCTAAAACATCAATTATGCGCCAGAGATTCGAGCAACAAATGAGTTTAAGAACCGTAGCCATTTCGGAGGTAAAATTTCCATTAAAGAGCCGGGATGAACTACCACCGGTATTAATGGCTTTGCA
>DATKQQ010000373.1:0-4697 GCA_035532615.1 Hanamia sp. | reverse complement strand
TTCAGTCCGCCACTCCCTGCGCTTCGGTTCCCTGAGGGACACCTTGAATCCCGGTTAATTCCGGAAGGCATGTCAGCACATCGCAGTGGTAGTTTCTCACGTTCCCTATAAGAGCCTTTGTAAGATTCCTGCCGCCTCAATCCCGGTTGACCTGTAATCAGTATGCGGTTTGTCCATTACAGTCTATCCTATCAGAATAAGGAGTTAAGTCATGAACAATTAAAAGAGATAGCCTTACAGATCACACAACAATTAGGTTATGAAGAAAATCCTATTTTGATTTACGAACATCATGACACCAGGAATAACCATGTGCACATTGTATCCAGCCGGGTGGGAATTAATGGCAAAAGGATTAAAGATAATTTTGAGGGTAAAAGAGCAAACCATTTTCTTAATGCAATTTTAAACAGAGAACCTCACCAGGAATTTAATCAGCATTTAAATTTGGCATTGGCTTATCAATTTGGAACTCATGCGCAGTTTGCTTTGCTTATGGAAATAAACGGTTATAAAGCTCAAAAGACCAAAGACCAATTTTTATTTTTTAAGCATGGAGAAAAACAAGGGTATATTAAATTGTCTGATCTGGATAAAAGAATGGCCCTAACGGAAAAATCCGGAAAAAATACCAACCAACTAAAAGCTATTATTTATAAATACCGAAAACACTATTCGGGCAAACTGCGTAGCAACCACGATCATAAATTCACGACAGAACCAACGAAGTTTGAAAGCGACTTACCCATTCTATTAAAACAAAAATTTGGTTTTGATTTTATTTTTTTCTCAGGGAAAAACAAAGAGATGCCTTACGGGTATGTTCTTATAGATCATAATAGGAGAGAAGTTTACAAGGGCAGTGATTTATTGAAACTTGATCTGCTTATTTTCGACGCAGCAAACAAAGAAAAAACGGCTGTTTCTAAAAATGACAGCCATGGCTACACTAAAACTGTGAACGAAAATAGTAAAGAAGATCTTCAAAGTGAAATTGAGTACAAAAATGAAATGCAGTTAGGAGACATTTTAGGTGATTTCCTGGAAGAGATCGAAAGAGCCAATTACCAGGGTAATGGGCGGCAAAAAACAGGAGGAACAGAAAGCGGAGGGGGATTTGAGATCTGGTTATTGGCGATATTTTCTATTAACGTTCGTTATTATGAACTAATTGAACTACATTTGTTTTATATAATGAACATTATGAAATCACGAACTTCACTTTTGTTGCCTACAGCAGATAAGGTAATGAAAGAATTTGGCAATAATTTGAAACTGGCACGACTTCGTCGTAAATTAAGTGTAGAGCAAATTGCAGAAAGAGCCGGCATTAGCCGTACAACTTTGTGGTTGGTGGAAAAAGGAGCGCCAAGTGTTGCAATGGGAACTTATGCACAAGTACTTTTCGTTCTTGGACTGGAAAAAGATTTGTTACAGGTAGCAAGCGACGATCTGCTTGGAAGAAAATTACAAGATGCGCAATTAAGCATAAAAGAAAGATCACCAAAAAGGAAACGATAATGGCCGATACGAAGAACATACAAGTCTATGCACATTGGAAAGGTTTGCCTAATCCTGCCCTGATGGGAATTTTATCTTCAGAGCGTTTAAGGGGAAAGGAAATTTTTTCATTCAGCTATACAAAGGAATGGCTCGATAGTGGCTATGGACAACATCTTGATCCGGCTTTGCAATTATATTCAGGTCCACAATACCCGGATGTTGATAAAAATAATTTTGGAATATTTCTGGATTCATCACCTGATCGTTGGGGCAGGTTGCTTATGCGAAGAAGAGAAGCAGCAATGGCGAGGATGGAAAATAGAAGCGAAAACAATTTATTTGAAACGGACTACCTGTTGGGTGTATTTGATGGACACCGTATGGGAGGCTTAAGGTTTAAAGATAATCCAGCCGGAGTTTTTTTAAATGACAATGCTGCTATGGCTTCGCCACCATGGACGTCCCTTAGAGAGCTTGAGTATGCAAGTCTTCAATTAGAAAAGGATAATGCAATTCATGATCCCGATTATTTAAAATGGTTGAATCTATTAGTGGCACCGGGGTCATCTTTAGGAGGTGCAAGACCAAAGGCAAGTGTTTTGGATAATAAAAAGCGTTTATGGATTGCAAAATTCCCAAGTACCAATGATGATAAAGATGTCGGAGGTTGGGAAATGGTAGTCAATGAACTTGCGATCAAAGCTGGTTTGAATGTAGCGGAAGGTATTGTAAAAAAATTCTCTAAAAAGCGACATACCTTTCTTACTAAAAGATTTGACAGGGTAGAAAACGGAGAGAGAATACATTTTGCTTCGGCAATGACTTTGCTAGGATTAAATGATGGGAATGATTACAAAGATGGAATTAGTTATTTACATCTTGCCGAATTTCTGATGCGCAACGGAGCAAATGTTGCATTGGATCTTGAAGAGTTATGGCGTAGGATCGTATTTTATATTTATGTTTCTAATACGGATGATCATCTCCGAAATCATGGGTTTTTATTGAATAATGGTGGATGGATATTGTCACCTGCTTTTGATATAAATCCTATTGAATATAGTCTGGGGTTAAAATTGAATATTTCACTTACTGATAATGCACTTGTGCCTGAGATCGCCCTGGAAGTTGCAAAAGAATTTAGAGTAAGTTCAAAGCGTGCCAAAGAAATACATAATTCAATCCAAAAAACTGTTTCCGGCTGGAGGAAGGTTGCTGAAAAATATGAGATTTCAAAAACGGAACAGGATAGGATGTCTAAAGCTTTTAAGACAGATGGTAAAATATAAAAAATCACTGCCATCCGGAAGTCCAAAAAAGTAAATAGCCCATATTACCTTTGAGGTGACAAAACTTCATAAAAATATGGGACTATTTACCCGCAATAAAAGTAACAAGAAGCCAATCATAAAACAAATTTTAGAACTCATACCGGGTTTTATTCTAAAGAGCAGCATCGAAAAACACGAAAGCGATAAATTTTGCAGCAAGTACAAAACGTATGATCATCTGGTATCCCAAATGTTCGGACAGCTGAATAAATGCCAAACCTTAACCGATTTAAGTACCGCCATTGCTGTAAATACCACATTCATTGCTGACTTAGGTTTAAAACAAAGCCCTGCCAGAAGCACCATGAGCGATGGCAATGCAAAACGAGACTGGAGAGTGTTTGAAACCATGTACTACAAGTTGCTTTCACATTATAATACCATCCTGCTGAGGCATGGTAAAACGATGGATATAGAAGAGATAAAGGGCAAAGTAGTGAAGATAATAGACACAGTACCACTATCAGCCTGTGTTTGAGCTTATTTGAGTGGGCAAAGTTCCGGACAGCTAAAGGAGGCATAAAAATACATACCTGTTTAGACCATGCATTAATGCTTCCGGATTTGGTTAATATCAGTGAAGCGGCTGTGCATGATAAGCGGGGACATCCCCAAACAGTGTTTGCGCCAGGAACCATTATTGTAGAAGACAGGGGCTATTTTGATTTTAGCTTAATGATGCAACGCATTAATGCCGATAATGTATTTGTAACCCGGATAAAAGACAATACTGTTTATGAAAGCATTTGTGAAAAAGAATTGCCTGTGGATAAGGACCAGCATATACTCAAGGATGAATTAATCCGGCTTACCGGCAAAAAGGCTGTGGAAGTAGGTATTGACCAGGTAACCTTGCCCCCGGATTGTAGTATATGATAGCGAAAAAGATGTTCAGTTGGAAATCATTACTCAGGAGTTAGAATGGGCTGCATCCACCATTGCCGCCTTATACAAAGCCAGATGGGATGTGGAAATATGCGTTTAAGCAACTGAAGCAAAATCTACTGGTAAAAACATTTACAGGCACGAGTGAAAATGCTGTAAAGTCCCAGATTTATATAGCGCTCATTACCTATCTTTTACTGGAACTGATAAAGCGCTGTATTGCAAAAGGAGCAAAAGCTTTTAGCAATCTATGTGAGAAAATACGATTTTGTCTAACCTATTACCACAGCCTTGACTATGTATGCAACCAAATAAAAGAAGGAGCCGTAAAAGCCAGAGGGAAGCCCCATAAGCCAAATAGTCAGAGATCTTTTAGTTTTAATAGGGGACTTTTATTCTGAGAAATCTATTGGCAAATGCAGTAAAATCAATACTTTCATTGAGCCAAATCAGCTCTTTTGAAAAAAGTTCGGATGGTAGTGATTTGATTATGCAAAGTTTGCTGAACCCTACCGGGATGAGTTGAAACAAAATGCGCAACAAATAGCCGAAGCGGCGGGTTTGGAAATAGAGTTTATCCGAAGAAGTGGTGTTAGAAAGGAAGCTGTTATTGAAAGCATCATCAAAAAGCGGGGTACACATCCCGGTATGGTACATATCATTTTAGAAGCGTATTCTTTTAATGAAATTCTCTGCGAAGTACACATCCGGGTATGGTACGTATCATTTCTGTAATGGAAGGCTGCACAAGCTATAAGCCCTGGCATGATAAAGTAAGCCACAAAACATTTTTAAAATATGACCAGGGCAAATGCCTCACTTATTATTTTTACTTTATTGATGAGTTGCTTGGGCTTTGCTATGTACGTGTACCCACATGGTTACCCTTTAAGTTGCAGATATTTTTAAATGGGCATGCGTGGCTTAGCAATGAACTGGCAAAGAAAAATATTGTCCATCAAATGATGGACAATGCTT
>DATKQQ010000372.1:0-9355 GCA_035532615.1 Hanamia sp. | reverse complement strand
TATCTTTTACTATTACCGACTTGTGTTTTTTGGCTATATTTTCTAATACTCTATAGGCCGTTTTCCCGTCAGTCATAACAGTAGCATTTTTTGAAACCATCTTTTTTGTCTCATATTCAATGTCAATTTTAGCGAGAGTTTGAATCGTGAATGGTGAAATAAAATCTTTCTTAATTCGGAAAATTTGTGCAACGCATGCAACAAGTATTTTGGCTATTTTGTTCATTACTGAAAATATCAATTCTTCATCCGTGAAAATCCTCGCCTTAATGACATAGTCGGACAGGCGTGTAATCAATGGCAAAAAAATCTCGCATAAATACATGATCAAAATCATTCAAAATTCAGGAATTCTGCATCCCATTTTTCACTAAATTTGCAATTCCAAAAACTTAATAATGAAAACATCCAGTATAATTATTTTAGTAGTAATTGCAGCGGCCATCGGCACATTGTTAATGTATTCAGTAAATTTTTCTACTTACGATACTATTGCTTCTGCAAGACTAAAACAAGGTAAGTATGTACATCTTATCGCCCGTCTCGACAAATCGAAACCTATAGAGTATGATGCATTAAAAAACCCCAACTATCTTTCTTTTTATGCCGTGGATAGCCTTGGTAACTCTGCACAGGTCATCTATCACAATCCAGAACCTGCTGACCTGAAACAAAGTGACCGCGTAGTATTGAAGGGGAGAATGGAAGGGGATGTTTTTCAATGCAATGATATTCTACTCAAGTGCCCGTCGAAATATAAGGATAATAAAAAACAATTGGAAAAAACGCTTACTCAATACTAAGACTGCTCTATCATGACATTTGAGAATGAACATTTATTACCTGGCCATGTAGGTCATTTTTTTGTATTACTTGCATTTGTAGCTTCTATCGTTTCTGCAATATCTTATTTTAAAGCTTCCCATCTTCAACTTGAAGATGAAAAAGAATCGTGGATAGGTTTCGCACGAGGAGCATTTTTTATTGAAGCTTTCTCTCTTGTCGCAGTTTTTATATCTATCTATTACATTTGCTCCAGTCATTATTTTGAATACCTGTACGCCTATAAACATGCGTCGAAAGAATTGGAGCCAAAGTATCTGCTGGCCTGTATTTGGGAAGGGCAGGAGGGGAGTTTTCTACTTTGGTCTTTGTGGCATTGTGCCTTGGGTACGGTGCTAATTTTTTCTGCAAAGAAAAGAGAAGCTGCTGTAATGACCATAGTAAACTGTGCCCAATTTTTTCTTATCATGATGATATTGGGAATTTATGTTTTCAATGTTCGTATCGGAAGTAGTCCTTTTGTCTTAACAAGAAATGAATTGGCCGGTCCGATTTTTAGCCAGCCTGATTATCTTAGTTTTATAAAGGATGGTATTGGTTTAAATCTCTTATTAAGAAACTATTGGATGGTCATCCATCCGCCCATATTATTTTTAGGGTTTGCCAGTACAGTAGTTCCTATTGCATTTGCCTATTCTTCTTTAATTACAAAAGATTGGGGTGGATGGGTAAAAGCTGCTATGCCGTGGGCTTTATTCAGTGGATGCGTATTGGGAACCGGAATAATGATGGGTGGCAAATGGGCTTATGAATCTCTTTCATTTGGAGGATACTGGGCCTGGGACCCAGTGGAAAATGCAGCTTTCGTTCCCTGGCTGATTCTGCTTGCAGGATTGCATTGCATGGCTATTTTTAATTCCACAAAAAATGCTTTAAGAGCTTCTTATTTTTTTGTTATCCTCACTTATTTATTTGTTCTCTATTCTACATTTTTAACCCGAACAGGAATATTAGGAGATACTTCTGTACATGCATTTACTGAAGCAGGTACATCAATGAATGTTCTGATAGGGCTATATGTTGTTGCAATTTCATTACCCATACTTTTCCTGTATTTTAAAAATCTGAAAAAAATCCCCGCAATTCAAAAAGAAGAAAATATGTCCTCCAGGGAATTCTGGATGTTTATTGGTTCCCTGATCCTTTTTCTTTCGGCCTTGTTCATTATTTCTATTACTTCTTTGCCTGTTTATAATAAAATTTTTGGATCCAATATAGCTGCTCCTGCAGACCGCGAATTTGCTTACAATAAAGTACTGGTATTGGTAGCCATAATAGTAGGATTGCTTACCGGTGCTTCCCAATTTTTGAAATATAAAAATACCAACAAAAAATACCTCGCTAATAAACTGGTGTTACCTTTGAGTATAGCTGTAGCAGCATCTGTATTAATAGCTATTTTTTACCCTATTGAATACACAAAGAAGGGACCTGGTTTTCTTGGAGCTATTTATGTGGCATTATTTTCATCCATATTCTCAGTAGCCGCAAATGCCACTTATCTTTTCACTGTGCTCAAAGGAAAGCTAAAGGCGGGTGGCGCAGCCATTGCCCATCTTGGTTTTGCTTTGATGATTGGGGGAATGCTTATTTCTTCGAGTAATAGAAAAGTGATAAGTGATAACAGGGTTACAGGGTTATATATTCCTTTTGCAAAGGACCCTACAGGCCTGGGAATGGAAGATCCAATGGAAAATCTTACTCTTCTTAAAGGAATTCCTACCCGCATGGGGCCTTATACAGTAACTTACACAAATGATTCGGCTGCAAAAGAGAAAACGAGAACTTTTTATAGGCTACATTTTCAAAGGGTTGACAGTTCAACTGGTAAAATTGATGAGGATTTTGTGCTAACACCGGATGCTTACCGGATGAAGGATAATAATCTAACTTCCAATCCTGCTACAAAGCATTACCTGGCGCACGATATTTTCACTTATATTTCAACAATATCTGTACCCAATTCACAAAATGACACAACCACATTCCGACCTCATGATATGGCAATCGGAGATTCTGTCTTTTATTCAAAAGGGTATTTTGTTTTGAATGGGATTCTTAAGAATCCTAATAACGGTAAATTTCATTTTTTGCCAACCGATACGGCGCTGGTAGCAGATATTACAGTTTATGGTCAGGATGGTATAAGTTACAAAGCGTATCCTGAACTTTCAATCCATAACCAGCAAATTAGCTATGTCGATGATACCGTGATAGCTCAAAATCTGTATCTGAATTTTTCCGGAATTGCCGGAAACAAAAAATTTAAGATCAATTCAAAAGAAACAGATAAACTTACCGATTTCATTACTCTGAAAGCCTATTATTTCCCTTATATCAACCTCGTTTGGCTTGGCCTGGTCATTATGTCATGTGGTTTTGTGGTTTCTCTTGTAAATAGGGTACGACCAGCGAAATGGGCTTCATACTTGTCTATTGGAGCGGTATTGATTTTCCTCTTCTATATGTTTTTGATTGCACATAGTTAAATTTTAGAATTATTTATTAGATGAAAAATAAGCATCCAAAACCATTCTCTTGAAATCCTCGTTTATTTTTTGATAAAAATTTGACGAAATGTCTTTTGAGTAAAGCTATAAAAATTGTAAATTTACATTTGCAATGCGTACCAGGTTTACTATATTACGATTATGGGTTACACTGATAACACTGATATTTTCATGTGCAACATTTAAAGCAAGATCGCAGACATCTTTAACTCAGAAAACACCATCATTAATCATGGCGCAACACGGAATTAATGATACGATTATATGCTCTGCTGTAGTATATGATGGAGATACCATTGAGGCAAAAATACTGGCTGGCATATATATATGGAACAGAGGAAACCCTGCTGCCAGAGAAGCATGGACGCGATTGAGAAATGCTGTTTATGTAACATATCCTTATGCGCGCCGTGCAGGTTGGGTATTTAGTGATATAGAAAAGCATATTGCCAATGATCCCAACAAAGCGGATGTAAAGAGATATATTAACAGCCGTGAAAAAGAATTGAAAAAAGAGTTTACCGAACCTCTGAAAAATTTATCTGTTTACCAGGGAAAGGTGTTGATGAAATTAATAAACCGTGAAACCGGTGGAACCGATTGTTATGATATTTTAAGGGAATTGAAAGGAGGATTTACTGCGCGTTTTTGGCAAACAGTGGCTTTTGTCTTTGGCAGCGATCTCAAGCAACCCTACGATGCTACCGGGAAAGATGCTGAAATGGAAAGCATTGTAAAAGAAGTACAGAGGATGTATGGATATTCCGGATAATCTAACCTCCAACCTCGAACCTTAAACCTCCAACCTCAATTTTTTCCTGGCTTGAATGCCCAAATTCTTTTGCAGCTTTTATAAAATGAACAAAAATGGGTTGTGGGTTTTCTACCGTACTTTTTAATTCGGGATGGAATTGCACACCAATAAAAAAAGGGTGATGGATAAATTCCATTATTTCTACCAACCCGGTTTGAGGATTGATTCCGCTCGCTATCATCCCTGCTTCTTCAAATTGTTGTAAATATTTATTATTAAACTCCCAACGATGCCGATGGCGTTCGTGAATTTCTGTTTTACCGTAAATTGAATAGGCAAGAGTGTTTTCCTTAATGATGCAAGGAAAAGAGCCTAAACGCATTGTGCCCCCTTTAACGGTAATTTTTTTCTGTTCTTCCATCATGTCTATAACAGGATTGGGAGTATCGGGGTTCATTTCAGAAGAATCAGCATCATTTATTCCTAAAACGTTCCTGGCAAATTCAATGGCAGCCATTTGCATTCCGAGGCAAATTCCAAAAAATGGCAGATGATTCTCTCTTGCATATTTTACAGCAATCACTTTTCCTTCCACTCCTCTGAAACCAAAACCGGGAGCCACCAGCAGGCCATCAAGTCCTATAAGTTTTTCATTTACATTTTCTTCATCAATGTATTCGCTATGTATATTCACAACCTGTACTTTGCAATCGTTCATTGCGCCGGCATGTATAAATGATTCCAATATGGATTTATAGGCATCTTGTAATTCTATATATTTCCCAATAAGTCCTATAGTGACTTTATTTCCAGGATGTTTTACTTTATCAAGAAATTCTTTCCATTTCGTAAGTTCGGGTTCGTTGTAATCTGTAATATTTAATTTTTTTAAAACTATTAAATCTAATTTTTCACGCAACATGGCAATTGGCACTTCATAAATGGTAGAAGCATCGGCCGCCTCAATAACAGAATCTACTTTTACATTACAAAATAGTGCGACTTTTCTTTTTAGTTCATCACTCAGAGGGCGCTCGGTACGGCAAACTAAAATATCAGGATGAACTCCATTTTCGCTCATTAATTTAACGCTATGTTGTGTAGGTTTTGTCTTTAATTCTTTGGCAGCCTTGAGGTAAGGGATTAAAGTAAGATGTACCACAAGGCAATCTTCATCCGGGAGTTCCCATTGAATTTGTCTTACCGCTTCTATAAAAGGAAGACTTTCAATATCGCCAACCGTTCCCCCGATTTCTGTAAGAATTACATCATACTGATTTTTTTCTCCCAGCAACATCATTCTGCGTTTGATTTCGTCAGTGATATGAGGAATCACCTGTACTGTTTTACCCAAATAATCACCTTCTCTTTCTCTGTTAATAACAGTTTGATAGATCCTTCCTGTTGTTACATTGTTTGCCTGGCTGGTGTTAATATTTAAAAATCTTTCATAATGACCAAGGTCCAGATCCGTTTCAGCACCATCTTCTGTCACGTAACATTCGCCATGTTCATAAGGGTTTAGCGTTCCCGGATCCACGTTAATATATGGATCAAATTTTTGAATGGTGACCCTCAAACCCCTTGCCTGCAAAAGTTTTGCGAGCGAAGCCGCAATAATACCTTTGCCCAGGGAAGAACTAACGCCACCGGTAACGAAAATGTATTTAGTCATTTTTAATCTTTTGTTTTAAAAAATAAAATTGTCCTTCATAACATCTTGCCAAATAAAATAGCCTTAATGAACGATGAAATGAAAAACTGACCGCGGAAAGAAAAAATGAAAATGGAAAATCCGTGAGGTCATGCAAATCTACATCTAATATTTTGGCCCAAAAACTTATGTAGGAAATTTGTGGAAAAATTAGAATGCCAGGATAATTTTCAAAACTATTCTTGAAAAAAAATAATAAAAATGATAAAATATTTGAAATTGAAATAGCTTGCTACTAAACAAAGTTTTTGTTTTTATAAATTATTACGTGGATAGCTTCATTAGCCTCTTTGCCGTGTTTTATAGTGATACGTTTAGCATTACTTTTTGAGTAGGAGAAAGTTTGTTTTGAGAATGGTTATATATAATTTTACCGTCTTTAAATATCACTAATACAGCTCTGCCACCAAGGCTATGTAAATTATTTATTATCCAATCATCGGTTCTTTTAAAACTATTTTGAGCATTAGCAATCTGTAAAAATAACAGGAAAAGCAGAGTAAGACTGCATTTGAGGCAGTCGTTAACATTTGAATAAGACATAATTTCAAATTTGATATTTGGATTAATATTTGTACAAAAACTTTAAATAAATAAAAGTAGATTGATTAGTTAAAACAAAAAATATATGAACCCAAGCAATTTAACCATAAAATCACAGGAAATATTTCAGAAAGCACAGCAGTTGGCTTTCAATGAAAAAAATCCAAACATTGAATCTGAACATTTGCTGAAAGCTTTACTTTCTGACGATGATAGCCCTGTAGATTTTCTTTTGAAAAAAAATAATGTGAACGTGAATTTTGTGGAAGGAAAAGTTGATGAGAGTATTAAAAAATTACCTAAAATAAGTTCAGGAGAACCAGCCCAGGTGATCAGTCGTGATTTGAACAATGTAATGTTGCGCGCTGCTGCTTCTTTAAAAACTTTTGGTGATGACTTTGTAAGTGTCGAACATTTATTGCTGGCCATTGTTCAGGGAAATGATAATACCGCAAAGATTTTAAAAGACGCCGGCCTTAATGAAAAGGGACTTATTGCCGCAATTAAGGATTTGAAAAAAGGTTCTACCGTTTCTTCTCAAACTTCTGAAACGCAATTTAACGCCTTAAATAAATATGCTAAAAATCTAAATGAACTGGCAAGAAGCAATAAACTGGATCCCGTTATCGGCCGTGATGAAGAAATAAGAAGAACCTTGCATATTTTATCAAGAAGAACAAAGAATAACCCTATACTTGTAGGTGAACCGGGCGTAGGTAAAACCGCTATAGTAGAGGGTTTGGCTATCAGAATAATAAGTGGGGATGTTCCTGAAAATTTGAAATCCAAAATTATTTTCGCTTTGGATATGGGACTTTTAATTGCAGGGGCAAAATATAAAGGTGAGTTTGAAGAAAGATTAAAATCTGTGATAAAAGAAGTGGGTGACAGTGATGGAGAAATTGTTATGTTCATTGATGAAATTCACACATTAGTAGGTGCAGGTGCAGGAGAAGGGGCTATGGATGCAGCAAATATTTTGAAACCGGCATTGGCCCGGGGCGAGTTAAGAGCTATCGGTGCAACTACTTTGAATGAGTATCAAAAATTCTTTGAAAAAGATAAAGCACTTGAAAGAAGATTTCAAAAAGTAATGGTTAATGAACCGAGTGTGGAAGATGCGATTTCAATTTTAAGAGGATTAAAGGACAGGTATGAAATGCATCATCATGTTCGCATAAAAGATGAAGCAATCATTGCTGCTGTTGAATTATCAAACCGGTATATAACAGATCGTTTTCTACCTGATAAAGCTATTGATTTGATTGATGAAAGCGCCGCTAAATTAAGACTTGAGATGAATTCTATGCCCGAAGGTCTTGATAACCTCGAACGACAAATACGTCAGTTGGAAATTGAGAGAGAAGCGATCAAGAGAGAAAAAGATGAAGTGAAATTAAAAGAACTCAATACTGAAATTTCTAATCTTTCTGTTGAGCGCGATACATTCAAAGCCAAGTGGCAACAGGAAAAAGAACTGGTAGAAAAAGTGCAGAATTCAAAGTCAGAAATGGAAAATTTAAAAATGGCGGCGGAGAAAGCAGAAAGAGAAGGCGATTATGGCAAAGTAGCCGAAATCAGATATGGGAAACTTCAAAGTCAGGAAAAGTTGATTGCAGAATATACTTTAGAACTTAATGAAATAAGTGAAAAGAGATTGTTGAAAGAAGAAGTGGATGCCGAAGATATTGCTGAAAGTGTGGCCAAGGCAACAGGAATTCCGGTAAATAAAATGTTGCAAAGTGAAAAAGATAAGTTATTGAACCTTGAAGATGAATTGCACAAGAGAGTGGTGGGGCAAGATGAAGCCATTGAAGCAGTGGCCGATGCTGTTCGCAGAAGCAGCGCCGGTTTGCATGATCCGCGGAGGCCAATTGGTTCCTTCATTTTCCTGGGAACTACAGGTGTAGGAAAAACAGAACTGGCGAAAGCTTTGGCCGATTATCTCTTTGATGATGACAGCATGATGACCCGTATAGATATGAGCGAATACCAGGAAAAGCATTCAGTAAGCAGGCTTGTTGGTGCCCCTCCGGGATATGTAGGTTATGATGAAGGCGGCCAACTCACAGAAGCGGTTAGACGAAAACCATATAGTGTTATTTTATTGGATGAGATTGAAAAAGCACATCCTGATGTTTTCAATATTTTATTGCAGGTTTTGGATGATGGAAGACTTACTGATAATAAAGGCCGTGTGGTAAATTTTAAAAATACCATTATCATCATGACCAGCAATATGGGAAGTAACATTATCCAGGCAAATTTTGAAAATGTAACTGAGAAAAACAAAGAAGAGGTGGTAGATAGTACAAAAAGTGAAGTAATGAATTTGCTAAAGCAGACAATTAGGCCTGAATTTTTGAATCGAATTGATGAAGTAATTATGTTTCAGCCTTTGTTACTGAAGGATATAAGAGAAATTATAAGAATCCAACTGAATGATTTAAAAGAGCAACTCGCTAAAAGCGGTGTAGTTCTTGAATTTACAGATTATGCTTTGGATTATCTCGCTGAAAATGGTTTTGACCCCCAGTTTGGTGCAAGGCCATTAAAAAGATTAATTCAGAAGCAAATTGTAAACCAACTCAGCAAAAAATTATTGAGTGGTAACATTGATAAAACCAAACCAGTATTGGTAGATGTGTTTGATGGCACTGTTGTATTCAGAAATGAATTGATTCCAAAGGATACAATTACCGTTTAATTATGACTGTTACGTTTTAATAAAATACCGGCTACTAAATGGTAGCCGGTTTAATTTGCGCTAGGTTTTTTCTTAAAAATCAACGAGAGCAAAAGCAGGATATGCAAAGGGTATGAGCTGAACTTTTTAGGACACAGCATTTTAACCCACATTGCAGCGAAAACGCCAATTTTCTTTTTCTTTTGGGTATTTTTCAGCAATTAAATTCCACAACCCTTGCTGGTAAAGGGATTCGTTTTTCAGGTGGGCTTGTAGTACACAGGGGGGTGTTCATAACCTGACAT
>DATKQQ010000371.1:0-13253 GCA_035532615.1 Hanamia sp. | reverse complement strand
CATAATGCTTCGGAGATTGAAAAACTTTGCAATTGGATTAAATATTTAAAGGAGAAAAATTATCAGGCAGATATATCTGTTTTAGAAGCGATGTAATTTCACATCTCAGGAATGAAAATTCATTAATACAAGCTTTTAAATTTAAATGTAAGGAATACTTCAATCAATAACGGGTACGATGCAGTGGAAAAAATCATCATTGATGATGGGCTGCGCATTTTATTGAGGAATTGAAATAGGGTGCAATTGCTGTGTAAGTACCACCGCTGCCACTTTTAATCGCACCATTGAGGAATTGAAATTTTTAGAGGCGTACCCGAAGGGCGCTGCATTTTATCTTTTAATCGCACCATTGAGGAATTGAAATATGTTATCGGAAGTTCTGTCTTGTTAGGTGATTGTACTTTTAATCGCACCATTGAGGAATTGAAATTTGATTAGCGAAAGCCGCTGCAATCCCTGGATAAGTCTTTTAATCGCACCATTGAGGAATTGAAATTTATATAGCTTAGGGATATTATTTATAGTTAAATTGTCTTTTAATCGCATCGAGAGGAATTGAAATTTGCAAACATTCCAAGTGGATATGCATTGTGGGATCTTTTAATCGCACCGAGAGGAATTGAAATAATACTTTATCGCCATCCATTCTGAGGTCGCCCCCTTTTAATCGCACCGAGAGGAATTGAAATCCTGCTGTTTGATTTAATAGTGATGTTGCTTGTGCTTTTAATCGCACCGAGAGGAATTGAATTGCTTTCCTTCCACTATAAAATCTGCCCATCTTGTACCCACATCTTCACTTTCATAAAATATAACGTGCTCTGTTCGCCTTTCAAACAATAAACCGACTTTTTTAATTTCTATAGTCAGACAACGTTGATAAATCTCATGGAGCCAGGCTATGCGACGATAGCCATCGGATTTGAAATCCACCCATTTTTATACTACCTCTAAAAAAGTTTGTATATTTAGCTTCAAAAGTCCGGGTTTTATAAGCCATGAAAAGAAGCACTTTTATTTACTACTCTCTTATCGGTACCGCTGCGGTTGTTGTGCCTTCTTTACGGTGCAGTAATAATCATAATTATCTTCAGATATTGCGCCAACCGAAGTTCCTTTCTCATATATGTGATGCGGCCACTTTACATTATATCGGAAATGGCTATCGCGATAACTTCCCATTGTACAGCAAGGAACAATTGGTGAATAAGCTAATGAAAGCAAGCAACGGGAAAACCATTTCAAAAAATACAGGCGACTCTTCGATAACATCCTTTTTGGATAAAAAAATAAAAGCTGATTTTGAATCGGGCAGAATAGTGGTGATTAAAGGGTGGATCCTGGCGGAAACAGAAGCGCAACAATGCGCACTTTTTTCTTTATCGTAATTAAATCTTTAAGTATGCATATTGATGCAAGAAATCTGGAAAACAATAGTGTGATAGAAGGTGATATCTGTATTGTAGGCGCCGGCGCGGCAGGTATCAGCATTGCAATAGAATGGATCAATTCCCCTTACAAAGTAATTCTTCTGGAAGGCGGAGGCTTTAGCTATGATGATAGAGTACAGGAACTTTATGATGGTAAAACCACCGGCCAGCCCTATTATCCTTTAAAAGCCTGCAGGCTTCATTATTTTGGCGGCACTACGGGGCATTGGGCCGGGTTCTGCTCAACTTTGGATCCTATTGATTTCAGGAAAAGAGATTGGGTACCCCAAAGCGGCTGGCCGATAAACAGGGATGACCTGGATCCGTTTTATGCCAGGGCTCAAAAAAATTTAGATCTTGGCCCTTATAATTACTCATTATCCTTCTGGCAAAAAACCCATCCCCTGTTTAAGCCGCTTTTAACTGATGACAGAGTAGTATGGAACAAAATCTGGCAGTTTAGTCCTCCTACCCGTTTTGGCGAAAAGTACAAGGCCCCGATTGTAAAGGCAAAAAACATTCATCTCTACACTTATGCAAATGTTACAGATATAATTGCCAACGAAAATACTTCGCACATCAAAGAAGTAACGATAAAGAACTATACGGGCAAACATCACAAAGTGCGTGCAAAGATATTCGTACTCGCCTGCTGCGCTATACAAAATGCAAGGGTATTGCTGGCTTCCAACAAGCAGAACCTAAAGGGGCTCGGCAATGACAATGACCTGGTAGGAAGGAACTTTATGGAACACATTGAAATTAACTCAGGCGAATTATGGCTGAGCAGGCCTGACCCTTTGCATTTGTATCGTATTAATTTCGGTATCACCAAAGTAAGATCGGAATTGGCTATTAGTGAAAATAAACAGGAGGAAAATAAAATCCTAAACGGTACGATTTCATTAACGCCATTATCAGCAGCAAAAACGATGAAACCAATGATAGAGCTTTGGAATGATAATGATCCGAGAAAGAGTTTAGAAAATATGAAAGCCGGCGAAACTGCTGACAGGAAAGAGGTAAGTGATAAACACAGAAGCTATCAGCTTTTTACAAGAATAGAACAGGCACCTAATCCTGAATCGCGCATTACGCTTGAACCTGAAAGAGATTCCCTTGGTGTGCCGAGAGCCACCCTGCATTGGGTACTTACACCACTTGAAAAAAGGAGTATTCGTAAAATTCACGAATTGCTGGGGCAGCAGGTAGGCCTGGAAGGGGTTGCCCGGGTAAAAATGCTTGATTATTTGCAGGATGAAAATGATAATTCCTGGCCATCTTTTACCGGAGGCGGCTGGCACCACATGGGTACTACCAGGATGAGCGATGATCCTAAGAAAGGGGTCGTGGATGCCAATTGCAGAGTACACGGAATTGATAATTTATTTATTGCCGGATCCTCTTGTTTTGCGACAGCGGGTGCGCCTAATCCTACTCTTACACTGACTGCACTCAGTTTGCGCCTTTCCGATCATTTGAAAGAAACTTTAAAAGGAGTATAGTGCTTTCTGTACAAGCGTTTAAAAATAGTTATATAAATTTCTTAATGCCTGAAAGTGGCCGATGAAGGTTGCTCTGAATAAAACAAATTTCCGCTCGTTGATAAAAGTAATGGCGCGTGTTTTTATTTCATTCCGGCTAAGCATCATATCTTCAATTTACTTCTCTACACCCGACCCTACAAAAGAAAAAGATTTCCAACCTCCGACAGCGTACCCGGTCTTTTGCGCTAATGTTGAGACTGATGATTACCAATAACTATTTACCATTTCTTAACTATGTACTAAATAAATTAGTTTTAATCTACTAATTATATTAGTTTTGTCTTGCTCCTGATTGCAAATAATAAAAACTAATGTATCTTAATTGTAAAACATATTATAGTTTCCGATACGGGACCTTTTCAACCGAAGAACTGATAAAAACTGCTGTGGATAAGGGTTTGTCCACCTTAGCATTAACCAATATAAATTCTACCTGTGACCTTTGGGAATTTGTAAAACTGGCTCGCAACGCCGGTATAAAACCTATAGCAGGTGTGGAAGTGCGCAATGATGGCAAACTGCTGTACCTACTTCTTGCTGCTAACAACAAAGGGCTTAGCTGGATCCATACCTTTTTATCGGACCACCTGGTGAATAAAAAACCATTCCCTGAGGCTTCCCCGGCTTTTGCATTTTTTGAAAATACTAATGATGGATTTGTGATTTATCCTTTACATGCAAAGTCTTTGCATGAACTGGCTGCCAATGAACGAATAGGTATTCTTCCCTGGGAGGTAAATAAATTAATTCAGCTCGACTGGAAAAACCATAAGGAGAAATTAGTAATCCGACAACCGGTTACATTTCAAAATAAAACTTATTTTAACCTTCACAGGTTGCTGCGCTCCATCAATAAAAATTGTTTATTATCACAATTACCCCTTGAAGCACAGGCTTCTCCTAAAGAGAGCTTCGCCTCCCCTTCCGAACTACTAAAAGCGTTCGAACAATTTCCATTTATTGTAACCAATACCTACCAGGTAATGGACGCCTGTCATATATCCATGGATTTTAATGTTGATAAAAATAAAAAATGTTACAGTGCCAGTAAAAAAGATGATAAGGTCCTTTTATTAAAGCTCACTCATGATGGGTTTTTAAAACGCTACGGTAAAAAAAACAAGATAGCGCTCGAAAGGATGGAGAAGGAATTAAAGATCACTGATGAGCTTGGATTTAATGCTTACTTCCTGATCAATAATGATATCGTACAGTATGCTTCCACACGAGGATTTTATCATGTAGGACGGGGAAGTGGCGCTAACTCTATTGTAGCTTACTGCCTCGGTATAACAGATGTTGACCCGATAGAACTTAATCTATATTTTGAACGGTTCTTAAATCCTGAACGCACATCTCCTCCTGATTTTGATATTGATTTCAGCTATACCGACAGGGATGAGATCATGGATTATATTTTTAAACGCTTTGGTAAAGATCATGTAGCCATTTGCGGCTCTTACTCCACATTTAAACATGATGCGGTTATCCATGAACTCGGTAAAGTATTCGGGCTTCCGGAAGAAGAAATAAAAAGCTTACAACGGGCAATCCAACCTGCGGATGAGATTCAGAAACTGATATTACAATATGGTAGGTTATTAAAAGGTTTCCCAAACATTATGTCAATACATCCATGTGGCATGTTAATCACAGAAGAAAATATCAATAGCTACGCTACTTGCTTTCTTCCTCCTAAGAATTTTATTGCAGTACAGATGGATATGTTTACTGCAGAAGATATCTCGATTAATAAGTTTGATATTTTAAGCCAGCGTGGTTTAGGCCACATAAGAGAAAGCCTGCAACTCATCAAACAAAATAAAGGTGTGGATGTAAACATTCATGATTTCCAATACTTCAAAAATGATGAAGCTATTAAAAAACAAATTCGCGATGCAAATACGATTGGCTGCTTTTATATAGAATCCCCAGCCATGAGGCAGTTATTAAAAAAGCTTCGTTGTGATGATTACCTTACTCTCGTTGCTGCCAGCAGCATCATCAGGCCGGGAGTAGCACAATCAGGTATGATGCGCGAATATATTTACCGGTATCACCATCGCGATCAGATAAAGTACCTCCATCCGTTATTCGAAGAACATCTTGGTGAAACCTTTGGTGTAATGGTTTTCCAGGAAGATGTGATCAAGATTGCCCACTACTTTGCAGGCCTCTCTCTTGGTGAAGCGGATATATTAAGAAGAGCCATGAGCGGGAAATATAAAAACAACAATAGGTTCTTCATGATGAAAGAAAAGTTTCTTACTAATTGTAAGGAGCTTAGATACCCGGACGAACTGGCTCATGAAGTGTGGAGACAAATGGAAAGCTTTGCAGGTTATAGTTTTAATAAAGCTCATTCTGCAAGTTTTGCGGTAGAAAGCTACATGAGCTTGTATTTAAAAACTTACTTCCCAAAAGAATTTATGGTAGCGGTGATCAACAACTTCGGTGGCTTCTATTCGCGAGAATTATATTTTCTTGAACTGCTGAAAACAGGTGGAGAAATTAAAGCGCCATGTGTTAATAACAGTGATCTATATACGAATATAAGGGGTAATGAAGTATATGTTGGTTTTATTCATATTAAAGGTTTACAATCAAAGCTTGTAGAGGCTATTCTTGAAGAAAGAAAAGCGAAGGGTCCTTATCTGCATCTGCAGGATTTTATTGAACGAACCAATGTAGGTCTTGAACAACTAAATACTCTTATAAGCATCGGTGCTTTCCGTTTTACATGTAAATCTAAAAAGCGATTGTTATGGGAAGCGAATTTTCTTCAAAAAAAGAACCAACCTGAACTTCATGTGGGTAAGCCTTTATTTGAAGATGAGCCGTTGGATTTTTTTTTACCGGAGTTAACCGACAACAGACTGGATGATCTTTATGATGAGATGGAAATTCTTGGCTTCACACTTTCTAATCCATTTGAGTTGGTAGAAGATGATCCGGATAAGTATATTTTTTCAAATGATCTGCATCTGCACCTCCATAAAAAAGTAACTTGTCTTGTTTATTTTATTGCTCATAAGCATGTAATAACAAAGACCAATGACGAGATGTATTTTGGAACTTTTGTTGATAAAAATCTTGACTGGATAGATACGGTACATTTTCCGGATGTGGCTAAAAAGTACCCGATCAACTGCAGTGGCTTTTATTGTATCACAGGTAAAGTAGTAGAGGATTTTGGCGTGTACAGTATTGAAGTGCAGACCATGTTTAAAGTAGGATATAAAAATCGTAGTTACGCAAACTTAGGATGATGCTATTATCGAAAGACAGGCATATTACTCATCTTGACCTTGATACTTTTTTTGTATCGGTAGAACATTTGCACAATCCAAAACTAATAGGGAAGCCGGTGTTGATCGGAGGAATGAGCAACCGTGGCGTGGTAGCTTCCTGCAGCTATGAAGCGAGGAAATTTGGTATTCACAGCGGTATGCCTATGAATGCTGCTAAACGTTTATGTTCTCATGCGGTAATTGTAAAAAGTGATTTTGATTCTTATAGCAAATACTCAAAACTGGTTACCGAAATTATCCAGGATACAGTGCCTGTTGTTGAGAAAGCGAGCATTGACGAGTTTTATGTAGACCTTACCGGTATGGATAAATACTTTGGATGTAAAAAGTTCAGCGATGAATTGAAGCAAAAAGTTTTTAAAGAAAGCGGGCTCCCTATCTCCTACGGGCTTGCTTCTAACAAACTCATCAGTAAAGTTGCTACCAATGAGATAAAACCCAACGGGCAGATCGAAATACCATTCGGAAAAGAGAAGACATTCCTTGCACCATTAAGCATTATGAAAATACCAGGTATAGGAAAAGAGACAGGGTATAAGTTACTGAAGATGGGTGTCGAAACGGTAAAGACACTTAGCGAAATACCCATAAGACTGATGAATAATTTATTAGGTAAGAATGGCAATGAACTGCATCGTCGTGCTAATGGCATTGATGAATCTCCTGTGGCCCCTTATCGCGAGCAACAATCCATCAGTACCGAACGAACCTTTGAAAGTGATACCATTGATACTGCATTTTTACAAAGACAATTGGTAAGGATGACCGAAAAGATTGCTTTTGAATTAAGGTCACAAAATAAACTTACCGGCTGTATATCAATCAAAATCCGGTACAGTGATTTTCAGACGGAACAAAAACAATCAGTGATCAATTATACGGCTTCTGATGATGAACTGATCACTAAAGCAAAAGATCTTTTTAATGCACTATATACAAGGCGGCAACTGATAAGATTACTCGGTGTACGTTTTTCAGACCTGATTGCGGGAACCTACCAGATCAATTTATTTACCGATACACAGGAACAGATCAGATTGTACCATGCCATTGACAGTGTAAAAAAACAATACGGGGAAAAATACATTATCCGTGCGGGAGGATATGATCTGAATAAAACTCAACCTGCATTCTGAATTCATACTTCTGAGCTATCCACCAAAAAAAAATTTATTGTTCTGAGGGATTAGGGTTTCCTTCTTCCTTTTTTTTCTTCATTTGAAGTATAGCAATCGTATTTTGAAGTCTCTCACTGTTTCTAATAATTCTGTTCGTTTTTTTGTTTTCGCGTACTTTTTTAAATCCGTTCATTATAATAATGGTTATTGCAATACAAAGTACGCCGTATGGAATATAAACAATCATTGCTATTCATTTTATTATTAAACGGTTGTTTTTCTCATTTATTTTTCTTTCCACTTTTAGTCCATTTGTAACCATGCTTTAATTATAACTTTTTCAAATTGAATTCATATATTCAATTCTAACGCTGGAACATCCTCATATTCGAAAGGTTTGGCAGGCTCCAATGCACTCCTGAAATCCTTCGCGATTGTACAAGCTTCCATTTCTGCTGAAGGAAATTGAGTAGCAGCAATTTCAAGAATCCGGTTATCATACAGATTGCCAAACATCCATTCATAAGCAAGGTCTTCATTAAGGATTGCAGGCATTCTCTTTTTACTGTTATGTACCTGTTCCATCAGTTTGTTGGCTTTGGTAGTAACAATAGCAAAAGTTTCAACATATTCCCCTGTTGACTGGTCTGTCCAACCTTGCCAGATACTCGCCATAAAAAAATAACCCCTGTCTTTTACAGTGATAAAGTAAGGTATTTTATTAGCGGTTTTTAAGGGTAACCCTGTCTTTTTATTTAACGGAAAAATATGCCTCCATTCATAAAACCCGGTAGAAAGAACCAGGCATCTTCTTTTAAGCGCTGCATCCTTGAAGATTTTACCAGGCTTCAACAGTTCTTCACAAACGGCATTGAGTGTGGTGATAGGTGGATGAAACCTACCGGAAGAATCTTTATAACCGTGCCTCATCTTATTTACGTCTTCACGTGTTCTGAGGTAGAAAGGTATGAACCCCCATTCCATCTGCACGATATCAAAATCATTTTTTTCATCATTTGGTTTTAAAACAGCATTGAGGCCATAATCAAAACCAATCTGCAACTGGTGAATTAAAAAATCATAATTGGCTACTTTTTTTTCAAGTTGCTTCAATCGAATAAATTCCTCGTGGGTTACTTTTTGACCGTTATAAAAACACATTATGGGTTTGATTTAAAATGTTCAACAATCAATTCTCCTATTTCTTCTGCTTCTCTCTGTCTTCCTTCAGGTATGGATGTCCAGAATCTGTTACCATTTTCCCGGGTAGCGCGCGTGAGTACAAGAGGTGGAATTTTCGCAGGGAATATTACCCTAAATATCACCTGTCCTGAAATAGAATGGCGCTGCACTTTGGCTTTGCCACCAGCTACTTCAATTTCAAAATTATCATTGCCAGAATTCATAGCACTAAATTATTCAAAAATTACCAGAATAGCCTACCTGAAAGATCTTTCTACTGGAAAGAAAAAAACACCACTACGCTAATTTATCCCTTCGTTCTGTCGCGACTCCCGTAAGGGCTATTTACCGCTCTTACAGTTTCCCACGAGTAAAATATATGAGGCAAAACATATTTTTTAGAGATCCCAATTATTTGAAATCATTGATGTAAGGATTTTGAAGCCGGCAAAATTTATTTCAACAGGAATCATAATTTATTTTAAATTGCGGCTTTTAAAATCATGAGACCGGATTATCCTTCCAAAATATTTAATGATAAATCAGACAATTATTTTTGCCTGATGGAAGCGCTTGCTTCTGATTCTATCCGATCATGAAAAATTCCCCTTTTTGGGAAATACTCAATAACCATTCGTTTTTTTGTAAGCAGAATATAACATCTGCCTTATTATTCAGGAATGATTTTATATCAAAAGTTTCCTTTCATAAAAATTCACCAAACAAGCATTTGTGATTTTAATTTTTAAATCACTTTTATTCAACATTCATTGCAGTTATAAACAGAAATAATGGAAACATCACACCTAACAAAAGGCATGAAAAGATTCTCTTTTCACGACGACTTATACGATAAAATAGGAACTTCCAAAGAATTGTATTATCAACTTTTGCCGGAAGACCTGGTATGGCATTCTATTGAAGAAAAAGAAGGGGTTCTGAGTAATTTAGGTGCACTGGTAATTGAAACAGGAGAATTTACAGGAAGGAGTCCCCAGGACAGATTTATTGTTAAAGATGTGCTCACTGAAAATGCAATTGATTGGAATAAATTTAATCAGCCCATTCATGAAAAATATTTTAGGAGGCTGTATGATAAGATGCTTGAGTATTTGAAAGAGAAAAGACTTTGGATCAGGGATTGTTATGTTTGTGCAAAAGATAATTATAGTCTTTACATTCGGGTAATCAACGAAAATCCCTGCTGCAACCTTTTTGCTTATAATATGTTTTTACGTCCGGAAAAAGAAGAACTAATTAATGAAAAAATAGAATGGCATCTACTGCAGCTACCTCATTTTTTTGCTGACCCATCTACTGATGGTGTAAACCGGAAGAATTTTGTCATTATAAATTTCACTGAAAAAATAATCCTGATCGGGGGCACCCAGTACACCGGTGAAATAAAAAAGGCAGTTTTCAGTATCCTGAATTTTGTATTGCCGATAAACAAAAATGTATTGAGTATGCATTGTGCTGCTAATATTGCAAAGGGTGGCGATACTGCTCTTTTTTTTGGGCTAAGTGGAACCGGCAAAACAACTTTGAGTTCAGACCCTCAAAGAAGATTAATTGGAGATGATGAACATGGCTGGGATGACAATTCAATATTCAATTTTGAAGGAGGATGCTATGCAAAAGTGATTAACCTTAACCCTATTAAAGAACCTGCTATTTACAATGCTATAAAATTCGGATCCATTGTTGAAAATGTATCTTTTATGCAAGGCACAAATATCATTGATTTCGCGTGTAAAAAGATAACCGAGAATACGAGAGTAAGTTATCCCATAAATTATATCAATGATGCTGTAATTCCATCTGTTGGCAAAGTACCTAAAAATATATTCTTCCTCACTGCTGATGCCTTTGGCGTTTTGCCATTGATTAGCAAGCTCACGTTATCCCAGGCGATGTATCATTTTATAAGTGGCTACACATCTAAAGTGGCAGGAACTGAGGAAGGTGTCAATGAACCCACACCCACTTTCAGTGCATGCTTTGGCGCTCCCTTCATGCCATTGAATCCAGGCATATATGCACGGATGCTTGGTGAAAAAATAAAACAACATAATGTAAATGCCTGGTTGGTAAATACGGGTTGGAGTGGTGGGCCATACGGAACTGGGAGCCGAATAAAGCTGGATTATACCAGGGCAATGATTGCTGCAGCCATGGAAGGACAACTTGAAAATGTGGTAAATCATCCTCACCCGATATTTAAAATAATGATACCCTCATCCTGCCCCGGCATTCCTTCCAAAATATTGAACCCCCAATTAACGTGGAAAAATAAGGTAGCTTATACTGAAACTGCGAATAAGCTTGCCGGTTATTTTATCAACAACTTCAAAAAATACATCATGCATGTAAGTAAAGAGATTGTATCAGCGGGCCCTGAAATTTTGAACACTAAATCATGAATCAAATTGGTTTCCGCCAATAAAATAAAAACATACTCTTAAAAATTAAAAAAATGGTTAACAGGCAGGTCTTAACATTGGATGAATTTACCATCAGAGAAATGAAGGAATTTCCGAGGTCCACCGGAGAACTGGCTGGCCTTCTAAGGGATATAGGGCTGGCAGCCAAACGTGTCAACGTGGAAGTAAATAAAGCGGGGCTTGTGGATATTTTAGGAAACACGGGAGATGTGAACGTGCATGGCGAAGAAGTGCAGCAGTTAGATAAATTTGCCAATGATCAGTTTACGAATGTGCTAAAGCATGGAATAAGTTGCGCGGGTATTGCCAGCGAAGAACTGGAAGATATTGTGATCTTTGATAACCCCGTAAGTATGAACTCGAAATATGTTTGTGTATTTGATCCCCTTGACGGAAGTAGCAACATAGACGTCAATGTATCCATCGGTACCATATTCAGTGTTTACCGGAGGGTTACTGAAACCGGTACCTTTGTAACCCGTGAAGATTTCCTGCAACCCGGTATAAAACAAGTAGCTGCAGGATATATTATTTATGGATCTTCCACTATTTTGGTGTATGCTACTAAAAGAGGAGTCAATGGATTTACCCTGGATCCCTCAATCGGTGAATTTTGTTTAAGTCACCCCGGGATCCGTTGCCCGGAGGAAGGAAAGTTTTATTCTGTAAACCACGGTCATTTTTTTCAGTTTGATTGCGGAGTACAAAATTATGTTACGAAATGCCAGGAAAAATCAATAAATAACGGAGGCCCTTATACGCAAAGGTATATCGGCAGCATGGTTTCTGATGTACATCGCAACCTGATAAAAGGGGGTATTTTTTTGTATCCTGCTACCATTGATAAACTGAATGGAAAGCTCAGGTTATTATATGAGTGCAATCCCATGGCTTATATCATAGAAATGGCGGGTGGCAAAGCCACCGATGGAAGGCAACGAATTCTTGAAAAAGTGCCTGTTGGATTGCATGATCGCTCACCATTATTTATAGGAAGTAGAAAAATGATGGAAGAGTTTGAAAAAATAAGCCTGGGGAATATAAAAGAGAATTAAAGATGCATTATTTTATAAATGCTAAAAGTGAGGTCATTTGAATAAACCAGGGTGAAAATATTATTGCACCCGGCAATAAAGCAATTGTCCAAAACAATGGGAGCAATTGCGTTTAATAATTACTGTTATACGCGTTCAATCACCGGAATATTTTCAAAAACGAGTGAACTTATTTTTCTTTTGCCACTCCGGCTAAAACTTTAATCAAAGGACGGGCAATTTTAGCGTTGCTAAACCCCAGCCGGCAAAGTTTGTGAATTTCATGATACATGATCCAATTGTTTACATTTTTATTAGTCATTTCGTTTGGCTTTTAGTGCCGGACGAAAAAACCTATAATTTTGGATTTTCAGACTTTTTAATTTGGTCCCGGGGCCAAATTAAAAAGTCTGAAATCATGCATCCTTATTTTCCGAAAATGCTACATTCTTATTTGCCGATTTTATGACATTGTTATTTTCCGATTACACTGAAGTAAGCTTTTTTAGTATAAACCAATAATGAGGGTAGTGAAATATTCAGAAGCTCAGCAACTTCTATCCTGGTAAGATAGGTACTTCGAATTTTAATAACAGGAACCTGATTTCTCTTCTGGTTATTTTCAATAACATCTTCGACCTTAAGAAATAACTCGTCAATCTTAAAAAGTAATTTTTCAATCTTAGTACCTAATTCTTCAATGCTTATTTCATTGATTAAAATTTGTTTCATTTTGTTGTTTTTAATTGGTGAACAACAAAAGAAATAAAATAAGGGAGGGGGTAAGTAATGCAGGTTACCCCTTTCTAGAGGGCTTTTCATTTTTTAATAATTCATCCAATCTTTTATCACAAAATTCTTCTTGATCTGTTAGACCAACTTGTTTGAAAATATTAACAAGTTTCATATAATTTTTCGATGTTTCTAAATCAGACTTACTGTTTTGGATAACCCTTAAGGCTTTTGTAGTATTAATAATATCTGTATCTAGAAGAACAGATAAAAATGTGGCTTTATTTTTTGAATCTAAATCCTTAAAAAGATGATTGATATTTTCTAGAATGCCAGAATGTTTTAATAATAAAAGCTTTTGTTTAAGCGTAACTTCAGGCCTGTTATTCTTAAAAACCTTATCTTCAAGTTCTTCAATTCGCTCTATTATCTCAAGTTTACTTGTAGCATAA
>DATKQQ010000370.1:0-7510 GCA_035532615.1 Hanamia sp. | reverse complement strand
TTGGTATTATCTTGTTTTAGGTATTCTCGCCGGGATTTATTCAGTTTTTTTCAGCAAATTGAATCATTATATTCATGAATCTTTCTCAAAAATAAAAAACCGATATAATAAAATATGGATTGGCGGAATTATTTTAGGAGTAATGATTGCATTGTTACCTGCCTTGTACGGTGAAGGGTATATTACCATTCAGAAATTATTAGATGGCAATTATCAATCCCTTTTGGCAAATAGCTTATTTCCAAAATATCAAACAATACCCTGGGCTTTGGTAATTTTTGGAGCACTTTCATGCATTGGAAAATCTTTTGCATGTGGCATTACGATGAGTGCAGGGGGCAACGGTGGCATGTTTGGCCCCAGTGTAGTAGTTGGTGGGCTATTTGGTTTTGCATTAGCATTTGGACTTAACCAAACCGGAATGACTCACCTGGATGTTACCAATTTTATTATTGCAGGAATGGCCGCCTCGGTCAGTGGAATGATGCACGCTCCATTAACCGGCGTTTTTTTAGCTGCAGAAATTACTGGCAGCTATTCGCTGATGGTTCCTTTAATGCTCGTTTCTGCGATTTCTTATTTCCTCAACAAGGGTATTTTGAAATATTCAATCTATACCAAAGGCCTGGCCGAACAAGGCACCCTGGTTACGCAGGAAGACAGGGAACATAATGTATTGAGAAGAATCAAACTAAAATACCTCATCGAGAAAGATTTTGTAATTCTTCGTCCCAATGAAACTCCCCGAAGCAGAAGCGCTGATATTGTACATACAAACAGGAATGTTTTCCCGGTGGTAACGAAGGAAGGTGAATTATTTGGAGTTTTATTTAGCGACCAGTTATTGGAGTTGCTTGTAAGCACTAAAGCTGAAGATCAAAATCGTTTAATAAAAGATATAGCTCAACCTCCGGATAAAACCATTGATATTAATACTTCTATGTATGATGTGATGCGGATAATGGATAGCCATGATACACGTATTCTACCAGTTACCGGCCCCAATAATACATACCTGGGATTTGTTTCAAAAAACGGAATCTTTAATAAGTATCGTCATATACTGAAAAGGCAGGAAGATCTTATGAAATGGTTGTAGCGAATTTATAAATAAAGAAGGGCAGTGTTGAAAATTGAATCTTGTATTTATTTAATTAATTTTCCTATAATTTATATTATGTTAAGTAGAATATTCACGAATCTTAATGACAACTCAACCACTACTTTAGAAACACTCCCCTTTAAAAGAATTTAAAATGATAATTGAATGTAGGTTCTTTATTTCTTCACTACATCAAATCTTTCTTTTAATTGGATATCTTCCGATGAATTTCCAATCATTGCAATAAACCATCCGGGCTCTTCTGTAAATTTCATCTCGCGGTCGTATAAACCAAGATCGTGAGGAGTTATTTCAAAAGTGATATTTTTTGATTCACCGGGATTGAGAGTGACACGGGTAAAGCCTCTGAGTTTTTTCACATAAGTAGTTACGCTACTGAGTTCATCATGGATATAAAGTTGTGGAACATCGTCACCTTTTACTTTTCCGGTATTAGTAACAGTAAAGGAGACACTAATATCACTCCCTGCTTTTGGTTCCAGGGGGGTTACTTTCATATTCGAATATTGGAAAGTCGAATAACTTAAACCGTAGCCAAACGGATACAAAAATCCTTTTACCCTCGCTGCTCCTTCTCCTTCATCGCCTGGCATCATTGGGAAGGAAAGGATAGCCTGACCTGCTGATTTTGGAAATGAGATGGCCAATTTTCCGCCGGGATTATATTTCCCAAATAAAACATCGGCAATAGCGGTTCCGGTAGTTTCTCCTAAATACCAGGTTTCTACAATTGCAGGTATATGTGCTTCAGCCCAGTTGATGGAAAGCGGGCGGCCATTCACCAATAACAATACAACAGGCTTTCCTGTGGCGGCAACTGCTTCTAATAATTGTTCCTGGTGCCCCGGAAGGTTAATATTTACGCGGCTATGGCTTTCTCCTACTGTTTTTCCATCATCGCCCAAAACCATTATAACTACATCAGATTGTTCTGCAATTTTAACTGCAGAATCTATTGATTGTTTTTCTTGACTGTCTAATGTAAAAGTTTCAACATCACTCTGTGGCCAATGAGGATCAGTGTGTTCAATTCCTTTAGCATACAATACATTTACACCAGAAGGAACTGCATTTTTTATTCCCTGTAATACGGTTACTACATCAAAGTTAGAAGGCCCATATCCCGTACGCAAACTTTTTACTTCTGTTGCATTTGGCCCTATCACGGCAATAGTTTTCAGAGAAGAAGAATTCAAAGGCAAAAAATTATTCTCCTGCCCAGGCAGGCGGCCGTTCTTTAATAATACAATTGCTTCATGAGCTGCCCTTAGTGAAAGTTTTTGGCTTTCTTCATTATGAACTATTGCATCGGCAGCAGCGGGATCTTTCACATAAGGATTGTCAAATAGGCCCAGTTGAAATTTCACCCGCAACACTTCTGCTACTCTTTCATTAATTACGCTCATGGGAATTTTTCCTATTTTTACAGCATCAATTAATGGAGTAATATAATCAGAAGGCTGTGTGAAATCGGTGCGCACATTTAAACCGGCTTCCAATACCTGGCGAATGGCGTCTTCATAATCAGCCGCTACGTGATGTTTGTTATATACATATTCCACTGCCCTGCTATCAGAAACCACATAACCATTAAATCCATATTCTTTCCGTAAAATATCAGTAAGAAATTGTTTACTTGCTATTATGGGTACTCCGTCATAAGTATTATAAGAAGCCATTACTCCCAAAGGATGGGCGGTTTCAATAGTTTCGCGAAATGGCTCTAAATACAATTCTCTCATTTCACGGGGCGCTACCATCGGGTGTGTACGCACTCCTCCATCCCTGCCGCCAATAGGAATGCTATACACTGCAAAATGTTTGAGTGTAGAAGCAATTCCCTGCTTTTGCATCCCTTCGATCATTTGATCTCCCAATTGACCCACCAGGTAAGGTGAAGAACCATAACAGGATTCTACACGTCCCCAGCGCGGGTCGGTACTTACGTCCATCTCTGGTGCATAAACATTGGTATAACCCAAAGCCTTCGCTTCTTTGCCTTCCACCACTCCGATAGAATGTATCAGATCTCTGTCAAAGGTGCAACCCTGGCCTATCTCACGGGGAAATGAAGTCGCTTTTTCATGTTTCAACCCGGCAATTCCTTCATTGGTAAAATCAACCGGAATCCCCAGCCTGGTATCTTCAATAAAAAACTTTTGTATCTTATTAATTGCCTCTGCATGTGCAGAATAAGGAAGAGAAAAAACTTTTGATTTGCGCTGGCCGGTGAGCATTTCGTCTATATTGGCAATACCATCTTTCCACACTTCATGTTTCCATTCTGGCGTTGGCAAAGAATCTTCTAATACCGCGCCATATCCATATAATGTGGTAAGCTGGCAGGCTTTTTCATTTAAGTTCATTTGTTTCACAAGATCCTGTACCCGCTTTTGAATAGGTTGAGAAGCATCTTCATAAATATCTTCGCGTCCGTTCTTATTCAGGTCTATCCAACCTTTATGATAAATAGAAGAAGCGCTTTGCTGTGCAAAAGAAGGAATAAAAGCAAAAAATAGAAGGCACATAAACAGAGCCATTGCAATACGACAGGCGGTAAAAACTTTCATGGATATTTTTTGAACAAGATAATAAAGTTTTGATATATAGTTAAAACATTTTTAAAAATTACTTTTAAAATTCGTTTATATATAGTAGTTATATACTGCAGCGATAGGTACCTGGGTCTGAAAGTAATTTTAGAACTGAGCACTATTGTCGGGGATACCAACAAAAGCATAGAATGCTTTTAAATCTTACCACACCCCTATCACTTTGTCAACTCTCCTAAACCTCTGTAAATTCATCGCATCGCCTATCAGGCCACCAAAGCCAATACGGTAAGTATATACAGGCTTAAATCCATTTTGAAATCCTTCGACAACATCTATCCTGAAGATTTTAAAAATGTTTTCAAGTCCTACAAAAACTTCTGCATATTTAGTATCAGGTTGTATATAAAGCGCATTGGCGCCTTCTACCAGGTTCCAGTTCAATTTTTTAAACAATGGAATTTGATTAGTCAGTAATCCATTGGCATGATGCTCAAAATGTAATTCAGTATAAAACGGAGAGTCGTTACTGAATTGATAATAATCTAAATTCTGAAATGACCTTACATACTCCCCTGCCACATGCGAAAAGCTCGTATAATAATCAGTATAATCCTGGGCAAAAACAGATTTATTATTTAAAAATCCACCAATCGTCACACTGTATTTTATAGTTCCTGCTAATTTTAGATTTGTATTGTCAGCAACATTCAACGACCATTTATCGTAATCAACATCGCTGCCAAAAATATTTTTAATTCCTTTTGTATAATCTAAAGTAAAGGTTGGATATTTGGAACCGATGGCCATTTTATATTTTGGAAATTGTATGTAACGTTGTCCTGGCGCAATGCTCAGCCTCGCATGAAGCAAGACGGCCTGGTGCCTGGTAAATTGAGAATCTAAAATTTGTAAAGGATAATTAGGAGTAAAACGGTACTGCCATTTTTTATTCAAAATAAAATCAGCGGTATTATTTATTGGCAGCCTGTCTTCATATTCTCCTTCTATCAAAAATTTCACGCCACTCTCCCATCGTTTTGAAAAACCCGTTTTGGCAAAATAATTTTCATAAATTTTCATATCATTTTGTCCGTATAATAATGTGCCAATGCTATTTGCCAAACCAGTGAGATCATTTTCTTTAAAAAACTGGCTTACTCTTTTTCCACCGGCGATATAGAAAGATTGATGTTTCATTTTTTTATCGGGATCAAAAGTGTCTTTGCTCCTAAATCTGAAACCTGCCCACGGATTCAAATGGCGGTTATTAAACCCATATCTCGCATCGGCAATGAAATCAACATTGGTATTCCATTTCTTTTCGTATTTAGAAATTACTAAAGATGGATTTATTGCCAAACCTTCTACCGTATTGTATTGCAGCGTTTTTATCAAAGGGTCAAATTTTATTTGATAAGAATTGGTATGGCTGTAATGAGTTCGGTCCACACCTGTCCAGAGCAATTGCCAAACTTTTACATGCCCTTGTTTTTTCCTGAGCGAATCAATATTTTTTACAGTTGAATCTTTCCTTACTGCGAAGGCGCTGTCTTTGGTTCTGTAATCTTTTATTTCTTCAGGCTCTAATGGTACTGGCCTTATGGAATCCCAATAAGAATGTGGCTTTTTATTTACAGCCGAATCATATTTAATCACCACGCGATTAAAATATCCTTTGGGAAAATGAGGATCCAAATTATAATCAGAATACACATTTACAAAATTTCCTTCTGCCGACAAACCCAATTGATCCAGACTAAAATGCAAAACCTGGTCTTTGATGCACCAGATATTTTTTTCAACCGGAGTGTGAAGCTGTGATATTTCCAGGGTATCTAAAATTTCCAGTTGCGATTTTTTAGTAAGCATCAAATTGCAACTATAAATGCGCCAGTCATTTTCAGTGATGTTGATGATTCCTGAAAACAAAGGTTCATAATTTCGTTTAGGTGTTACCTTTATTACATCCACTTCATTACCATCTTCAATAAAACTTCCCAGAAATTTATACCTGTAATAATTCATTGCACCATCGGCAATTGGTGAAACAAAACCGCGCGGATTTATTTGCGATTGAAATATGTTTACATTATTATCATAAAAACTGATGAAGTCGGGAAAATCAAATCCAAAACCATTGCTGCCGCTTACCCTGCTCGAAATTACTTCCAGTTTAAATTTATCCGGCTCCTGCGAAGAAACTTTGGTAACCGATTCTGATAAGTAAATAATTCCTTTGCCTGATGAATCAAGCCCCATCTCATTTCTATCTTCTTCCGGTATTTTTTGACCGAGAATCTGTTCTGGTAAATTCCTTAATTTGATGAGACCTTTTATATAAACCTGCGCTTCAAAAGCTTTTACCTGCTTTTGATAAAATGGACGTTTTTTTATTGCGTGCCTTATAATGGCATAAGCAGGGTCTTCCCCTCCCCCTTTAATGATTACTTCTTTTAAGGTTAATTGTTGAACAGGGAGCACAAAGTTTGCCGTTTCAATCGCATTGCTTAGCGTAACTTGTTTTTCCTGCGAAGCATATCCCACATATCTACATTCCAAAAAATACTTTCCGGGTGAAAGAGAAATGCTGTATTCCCCGCGGTTATTGGCTGTAACACCCAATGGGGTTCCTTTTACAAGAATAGTAGCAAAAGGAAGAGCGTGGCCTTCCATATCTTTTACAGTTCCCTTGATCTTTTGCGCCGAAACAGTGATCACAGGAATAAATAAAAAAAACAGTAAGAATTTTTGCATAAACGAAAATAACATCTAAAAATTTAAAAGTAAGAAATCTTAAAAATTTAAAGTGGTAGGTACGCCTGGCGTCAGTCCGCGGTTGGCTTTTCAGAAACCCAAAAGGCAGGTATTTGCCTGATGCCGTTGGTCAGGGAACCAGGCAGCGGCGTCCATTCGGGAGTTTACAATCTGAAGGAAAAGGGACACCGTCATTGGTTAAAACATACTGAATTCAAAGAGATTCTTTTTCTTTTTGTTTAGTTTTTGTACGTTTTTTAGAAAATATATACATCCATACAAAAAATATAGCACTTGAAATTATTCCTCCGATGATTATACTTTGTAAAGTACGATTGCCAAAACCGAAAAGTTTCCATTTTCCAAAAAAAATGATTATTGACACGGAAACAAGAAAAAAAACAACTGTTCCCAATAGGCTTCTGAATAATAATTTTCTATTTAGCATAAATTCTTTTCTTTTCATAATTGAATGCGTGGTATCTGTTTTTATTCTTTCTCCATTTTTTAATATAACATAACCCTTATGCTTAGAATAATTAATGCAATACATGGATGATGCCGCCACAATAAAATGTTGGGCAAAAATATTTTGGCCAATCAATAGAAGACAATAAACTAATAAACGATTCATTGTGTCTGATTCGATTTACTTAAAGTAATGCAGCCAGCCTAGTCCCTGACTGAATAAATTAATTTTCTTATTTCTCTTCAAATGGCGTACCTGAGAAAAAAGTGAAAGAGAAAATCAAAAGGCAATTCTGAATTCAATGAGATTCTTTTTCTTTTTGTTTGGTTTTTATACGCTTTTTTGAAAATTTATACATCCAAACAAAAAACATAGCACTTGAAATTATTCCTTCGATGATTATACTTTGTAAAGGACGATTGCCAAAACCTAAAAGTTTCCATTTTCCAAAAAGAATGATTATTGACACGGAAACAAGAAAAAAAACAGCTGTTCCCAATAGGGTTCTGAATAATAATTTTCTATTTAGCATAAATTCTTTTCTTTTCATAATTGAATACCTGCTATCTGCTGATAAATAAAAATACAAAAAATTGATTTGGCTTTTAT